>BNUC01000077.1 GCA_025997075.1 Betaproteobacteria bacterium
TTAATCTCATCCGCAACGCAATCTTGCGTTTCTCTCTTTGCTCAGCAACGCTGAGACTCCGGGCGTCTTCTCTTTTCATGACAACATTATAACATATATGCCCTATATATTTGCCGGGTTAATAATAGCCGATGGATAGGAACATGCGCCACTGAGCGTACAATTCGGAAGGCGAATGATATTAGAGAGTGTTGATATATATATGCTGTAACATTTCCTCATTGCGAGAAAGGAGGAGAGCGATGGCGACTTGTAAGAAGTGTGGTTCTGAGCGGACGGTGAAGAGTGGTTTGGTCGGAGGGAGGCAACGCTATCAATGCAAGGAGTGTGGATGCAATTTTCGGGAGAGAGATCAACGCACGGACGAGAAAGTGGCTGCGAAGAAAGCGTTGTGCATTCTGCTTTATGGGATGGCGAAGGGTTCTTTCCGGATGATGGGACGAATTCTGGGTGTAGACCATACGCTGGTGTATCGCTGGATACGAGCCTTTGGCGAGAGTTTGCCGGAACCGAAGGTTCCTGGGGACATTCGTCAGATGGAGTTTGACGAGATGTGGCATTTCATTGGTTCAAAAAAAGAAAGCTTGGGGTCATCAAAGCCATTGACCGTCGTACAAGGCGAACTGTGGCCTGCGTCACGCCATCGGCAAAGCACACACGATCGACATTGAACACGACAACAGCAACACGCGTCATCATTTGGGACGATTTACGCGCCGTACCAAGGTGGTTTCCCGAGAACAGCACATGGTTGATCTGACCTTGCGCATCTGGCATGCCGTCACGACAACTGAACTTTTTTCCACTCTCCAGAAAATTACATTATCTATATATTAGACAACACTCTCCAAGACTTAACTTGTTAGTAACTATAATGGGCGCTTTTCGCCGAGCGCCCCATGTTTGCCCGCTTTCACAACCCCTACCTGTTGCTGATTCTCGCCACGCTCTTCTGGTCGGGCAACTTGGTCGTCGGGCGTGCGATACATGAGCAGGTTCCACCCTTCGCGCTGGCGTTCTGGCGCTGGGTTATCGTCCTTCTGCTCACCTTGCCGTCGGCCCTGCCACATTTGCGCAAAGAGTGGCCGCTGCTCAGAAAAGGATGGAAAGCCGTGGTGCTGCTCGGCCTGCTTGGTGTCGGAGGATACAACACGCTGGCTTACATCGCCCTGCAATACACCGGAGCCACCAACGCTTCCCTGCTCAACTCGTTCAATCCTGTCGTCACCATCGCCATCTCGTGGGCTTTCCTCGACAAACGCCTGCATGGCATTGAATGGCTCGGCGTGCTGATCTCACTCTTTGGCGTCGCGGTCATCATTTTACGCGGCGAGCTGGCGACATTGCTCTCGCTCTCGCTGAACATCGGCGACCTGTGGATGCTCCTCGCCGTTTTCGTCTGGGCGCTTTACACCATCGGCCTGCAATGGCGGCCGTCCGGTGTGCGCCCGATGTTGCTCCTCTTCACATTCACGGTCGTCGGCCTCCTGGCGCTGGCGCCGTTTTACGCCTGGGAGATGGCGCAAGGCCGGCAGGTCGTTCTGTCGGCGCCATCGCTCACGGGCGTTGTTTACATCGGCATCTTGCCAAGCTTCGTCGGCTTTATCTTTTATAACCGTGCGGTCGGTGAAGTCGGCGCCAACAAGGCCAGCCTGTTCATCCATTTGATGCCGGTTTTCGGAACCCTCCTGGCGACTCTGTTCCTTGGCGAAGTGCCACGTATCTTCCACGGCATCGGCATTGGCCTGATCTTCCTTGGGATTTATCTGACGACGGCCAGCAGGGCCACCTGAAACGCCATGGCGATCGACAAACTGCTCGGCAGAATGCGAGGCTGGATTGGTGGCAAATTTGGCGGCACGCCACGGCAAACGACTCTTCCCGATGATCTATGGCGGGAAACGGTCGATAGTCTGCCGTTTCTCGCCGGTCTGAACATCGAGGAATTCTCGCGGCTCAAGGAACTTGCCGAAAGCTTTCTGGCCGAGAAAGAGTTTACGGCGGCGGGAGGACTCGAACTCACCAACGCCATGTGTGCCTCCATCGCTGTTCAAGGATGCCTGCCGATCCTCAATCTCGGGCCGGGATATTACCGCGACTGGGTCGGCATCGTCGTCTATCCGGACGAATTCGTCATCCCGCGTGCTGTCGAGGACGACTTCGGTGTGGTGCATGAATACGACGACGTGGCCTCCGGCGAAGCCTGGGAAGGCGGCCCCCTGCTTATTTCCTGGCGTGACGCGCAGATGGCCGGCGACGGCTACAACGTGGTAATTCACGAGTTCGCCCACAAGCTTGACATGCTCAACGGCGAGGCCGACGGCGTTCCGCCGCTGCCGGCCGGTATTCCCCGGCAGGAATGGGAAAACGTGCTGTTCGCCGCCTATGAAAATTTCTGTGACAGGGTCGACACGATCGAAAAGCAAGGCGAGCCATTCGAGAAAGCGCTGGCGATCGACCCCTACGCCAGCGAAAACCCCGGCGAGTTCTTCGCCGTGCTCAGTGAAAGTTTTTTCGAAACCCCGGACATTCTGCATCGAGAATATCCGGCGCTGTACGTATTATTCAGCCGTTTTTACCGGCAAGACCCTCTCAAACGGAGAACACGCATCCATGAATTCTGACGTTCTCCGCAATGACGGTCATTTCGGATCAATGCGACGGCTTTCTTCCTGGCGCGGCAGGTGGGTAGTAACCGGAGATGCGGCATTGCAGTCCCTTGACCGAAGTGCCATTTTTGTATCGGGTGACCGAACACAGCGAGATTTCGCCACGGCGGGACAGATCCTCGATCGCCAGGCGAATTTCATCAAGAGGGATCTCAGCCAGGGCCGATATCTCGCTGTCGAGCAGTTGTCCGTGTTTCTTGAGATGAAAAAGAACGGCGGCTGATGTCATCGTGTCTCCTATCGTTTGAGGGAATTGCACTTTCTTCAAAAACGCCGAAGCTGATCAACGATCCGACGTCCATTTGGCGCACAGAGATTCCGAATCATCTTCTGCTACCGTCCAGCCACCTGGGAAAGGCGGCGGCACGATCAAGCGTACTGTTTCCAAACAGGAGAAAAACAGAAGATGACGCAATACTTCGGCGTTATGGTCATATTTCACGTGCCTTCGTGGCAACATTGTCCTATCATCGGGAACCGACGATATTGCGGGACAATCGAATCAGCCTGCTATCGGGTACGATCCTGAGACCAATACCGGAGAATACATCTTTGACTGAAACTACCGCAAACAAAAAGGGGCTGCAATCAGTTGCAACCCCTCGCATCATTCTGGCTCCCCGACTTGGGCTCGAACCAAGGACCTACGGATTAACAGTCCGGCGCTCTACCGACTGAGCTATCGGGGAACAGCAAAGCGCGGATTTTAGACACAGACATCCACTCCGTCAACGTTTTTGCCAACAAAAAATGGACCCAAATCTTATTTATGTAAAAACCGCGTCTGGTGAGGACGCGATCCAACAACGAACCCTTGTCATCCAGCGCAATGTCCGGATGGTTTTGATCCTTGTCGATGGTCAATCGTCGGTCGCTGATCTGACCCACAAAATAGGGAATCTCCAACTGACCGAGAATGCCTTGGTCGAACTGGAGAAAGGGGGGTTCATTGAGCTCAAACAGGATTCTTTATGGGCGGAAAGCCAACTGGTAGCCCAGGAAATCCGGGCTTCGGCGATAGAAAAAGCGATGCAACTGCCGCCCAAAGAGGAAAATTATGAGAGACATTCGACTCTGAAACAGCCCATTTCTCCCCCATCCACGCTCCTGCCTACGCTCGACGAGACAGATTTCAGAGATTCGGACACGCCAATTCCCTTGCAATCGACATTTTTTGATGCAACGGATGAAGTAGGTTTTTCGACATCCCGCTTTTCGCTTCCCCCCGGTATGGATGATGTGTCCGAGGAGCCCATTTCAGCCAGGGATGCCGCCAAAAAACGTAAAAAGGACAATTCCGAAGCCTCCGAGCCCTCTTTTTGGGCGCAATTGAAGTCGATGTGGTCCAGTGCGGATCGTGTGCTCGACGACAAACCGGCCAAGCCAGATAAACAGGTCAAACCAGATAAACCACTCAAACCGGTAAAGGTCAAACCTGTCCGGTACAGGGCGAGAAGAGTAACGAGCTGGACAGCCTTACTGTTTTTCGGCTTTGTGGGAGTGGTTGTCCTGGGCTGTGCGACGGTGTTGCTATTTCCCTTCAACATCTTCATACCAGAGCTTGAAACAGCATTTTCTTCAGCCATCGGTCGCCCTGTCAGCATCCAGGAAATACGCGTCAATGTCCATCCGGAACCAGGACTGGTTTTGGGTGGCGTCCAGCTCGGGCAAGGGAATGACGCGTTTCGGATTCGTGAACTCAACCTGCAACCCGATCTCATGTCCTTGTTCTCTGAAAGGAAAGGATTCCGCAAGGTCGTTGTCAGTGGCACGGAACTTCAGCTCGAACGCATCAACCAGATGCCGGTCATTTTCGCCGCGCTTTCCGATCCATATAGATCGCCGAAAATCGGCGCTATCCTGCTCAAGAGTACAGACATCACGTTCAGCGGAATCGTACTGAAGGAAGCGGATGCAGAAATCCAACGGAACTCGTCGGACAGGATGCAAGCCCTGGTGGCGCGAACAACGGACAAAAGCTTCACTCTGACCGCTGAACCGACTGCCACGGGGACAAATCTGACGGTGGAGGCGTTTGCCTGGCCTACCGATGCGGGTTCGAGGTTTTTTTCCGACTCGCTGAATTTCAAAGGCCGCCTGGAAAAAGATACGTTGATGATTTCCGGCTTGGAGATTCGCATTTTTGATGGTCTTATCAAAGGAGATGCCATCGTTCAAGCGGGTGGTGTGGGACCTAATCTGTCTGGAACCGTTACCTTCGAGCGGATAAATGCGTCCAAGCTGGTAGAAACTTTGGGGATTGGCAAAAAATTGGTCGGTAGTATTGCGGGAAATATGCAGTTTACGATGAATTCAAAAACGTGGCCGACGATTCTCTCCTCGATCTATGGAGAAGGCGAATTCAGTCTCCAACGAGGTGACCTTTACGGATTCGATCTTGCGGAAGTGGTACGCAGTGGTTCCAGAATACCGAGACAAGGTGGAATGACCACCTTCGAACAGATGTCTGGCCGGATACGGCTGACTCAGGAAAAGGCCCAGTTCTACGATCTGAGTATCTCTTTGGGATTGATGCAGTCGACAGGCCATATCGATGTCGCCAAAGATGGCCGTTTGGCCGGCAACCTGGATATGCGAATAAAGGGTAGCGTGAATCAGATCCGCATACCGGTCCAAGTTACGGGAACACTCAACGCATCGGCGGTGCAAGTGCAATCCGGGCGTTGACAAAAATGAGAGCCGCTCAATAAGACAATGACTGGATGCGCCGGGCGATGCCCCGGCATGGTTTATCAAAATGAATTCTTCCACTCCCTGATGGCGGCAAACACCGCCACAGGGTCGCTTCTCTCTATTCCTCGCGCGCGCGCGGCGGCAACGACCTCCGGTTCCTTGCAGCGCAGGAAGGGGTTGGTGGCTTTTTCGAGCGCGAGCGTGGATGGCACGGTCGACAAGCCCTTGGCGCGCAGCACCGCGACCTCGTCGGCCCGCTGACGCAAGGCGCGGTTTCCGGGCTCGACGGCCAGCGCGAAGCGCAGGTTGGCCTCGGTATACTCGTGCGCGCAAAAAATCAGCGTATCGTCGGGGAGCGCGGCCAGCCGCGCCAGGGATTCGGCCATTGAGGGCGCAGTCCCTTCGAAGACACGTCCACAGCCGCCTGTGAACAGGCAATCCCCGCAAAACAGGCAGCCTTCGCCGTAGTACGCCAAATGCCCGGACGTATGGCCGGGAACGGCCATGACCTGTAATTTGAGGTCAAGCGAATCAAGATAAACACCCTCCCCTCCGCGCAAGGGTCGGGTCATGCCTGTGATAGACTCTTCCGCCGGACCAAAAACTTCCGTAGACGGCGAATGCGCCAGCAGTTCGGCGACTCCGCCTTGATGGTCCTTGTGGTGATGGGTGATCAGAATCGAAGAAAGCGAAAGTCTCTCCCCGCGGAGAACTTCAAGCACAGGCGGCGCGTCCCCTGGGTCGACCACGACGGCTGATGCGCCTTTGCGCAACAGCCAGATGTAGTTATCCTTGAACGCCGGAATTTGGGTCACATCGAACATTGGGTGATTTTGGAAGAATAGGGAAAAATGTCAATACACGGGATCGAAGATTGGCTTGCCACTCCACAGGGGCGCTATGTCATGGCCTGGGAGCAGGAGAAAATCAATGCCGTGATCGACGATCTGTTCGGCTATAACGCGCTGCAACTCGGATTGCCCCAGTTACAACTGCTCGCCCACAACCGGATTCCCCTGCGCCAGATTGTCGGAGAAGCTGGCTCCGGTGCTGTCAATGTAGTGTGCGACCTGAGAGAGCTGCCGTTTGCCGCCAACAGCATCGATCTGTTGGTCATGCCGCACGTGCTGGAATTCCACGATGACCCGCACCAGGTACTGCGGGAAGTCGAACGCATCCTCATACCCGACGGACAACTGGTGCTCACCGGTTTCAACCCGGTTTCGCTATGGGGGCTGCGAAGAAAGCTGCCGAATTGTCCGCAGGAATTTCCCTTCAATGGCAACTACCTTTCCGTCCTGCGCCTCAAGGACTGGCTGCAGCTCCTGAACTTCGAGGTCGATCGCGGAAACTTCGGCTGTTACGCCCCACCCAGCCTGCAGCCGGGCGGGATCAGTCAATGGCGTTTCATGGAAACGGCGGGAGAACGGTGGTGGAGTTTTGCCGGCGGCGTCTACCTCCTGCGCGCCATCAAGCGCGTGCGGGGAATGCGCTTGATCATGCCTGCCTGGAATGCGGCGAAAGCCAAGGCGAAAGCGCTCCAGCCCATGATACATAAAGGAAGCGAAAAACGTGGCCGCTGAATCGACCGTCACTGTTTTCACCGATGGCGCCTGCCGCGGAAATCCCGGACCCGGCGGTTGGGGCGCCCTGCTCCAGGCGGGAACGGCGGAAAAGGAACTTTGGGGCGGCGAACGGAACACCACCAACAACCGGATGGAGCTCACCGCCGTCATTCGCGCGCTGGAGGCGCTGAAGCGCCCCGTCGCCGTGCGGATCCATACCGACTCCCAATACGTGCAGAAAGGGATCAGCCAGTGGATTCACAACTGGAAAAAAAACAACTGGCGCACCTCGGACAAAAAGCCGGTCAAAAACGCCGATCTGTGGCAACGCCTGGATGCCCTCTCCAGCCAGCACGACATCGCCTGGCTCTGGGTCAAGGGACATGCCGGACACCCCGGCAACGAGCGCGCGGACAGGCTGGCCAACCGAGGAATCGACGAGTTGCCTGCACAATTGTCCACACCATCGAACTGTAGCGAAGAAAACTCGAAGGAATGAAACATGCGTCAAATATTTCTCGATACCGAAACAACCGGTCTGGAACACAAACTCGGGCACCGCATCATCGAGATCGGCTGCGTCGAAATGTATAACCGTCAGTTGACCAATCGCCATTTCCACCACTACCTGAACCCCGACCGCGACATCGACGCCGGCGCCCTCGCCGTCCACGGCATCAGTCTCGAATTCCTTCAGGACAAGCCGCATTTTGCGGACATCGCGGAAGAGTTTCTTGATTTCATACGCGGGGCGGAACTGGTCATTCACAACGCATCGTTCGACATCGGCTTTCTGAATGCAGAACTGGCCCTGCTGGACATGGCGCCGATCAAATCCGTCTGCCACGAAGTGCTCGACTCCCTGGCTCTGGCAAAAGAGCTGCATCCGGGCAAGAAAAACAACCTCAACGCCCTCTGCGAGCGCTACGGCATCGATAACTCAAAACGCACGTTACACGGCGCGCTGCTCGACGCGGAAATCCTCGCCGAAGTTTACGTCGCCATGACGCGAGGTCAGGAAAGCCTGATCATGGAAATCGATCAGGGCAATAGCAATCCTCTGGAAGCAGCCCTGACGCCACTGCCTCAAGACATGCAAACGGAAACCCGGCAGGTCCGCGTAGTCCTAAAGGCGACCGATCAGGAACTGGCCGAGCACGACCAGTTATTGGCGTCGATTCAGAAAGAAAGCAAGGGGAAATGCCTTTGGCTGAAGTCGTGAATCAGTTATCAGGAATCAGATGTCAGGTATCAAAACCGAACGGCGGGTTTGGGGTTGATACCTGATACCTGATACCTGCGAAGGCGGGACACCGAAAGCGTCCGCCCCCCGCTTGCTTGACCGTCTGCTTCGCGAGCCCGTCTCGTTATGCCGGGTGTTTTCGGTGCTTTATCCAGAGATTTGATGGAAGAACCTGGATTCCCGCCTTCGCGGGAATGACGGAGTGGTAACGGCGGAGCGCAATCTTCGGGTGCGGGTTTTGCGTGAAGCCGCATTCCATCCCCGTCATTCTCACCTTCGCGGTTCGCGGTACACGCCGCCATATAACTTCATGTGATAAACATATCGATTTTTATTCCATAAACACATTTCATTTTGTGTGATAGTTGGCATTCCTCTCTCTCGAATAAAAGGAATGCCCAATGAAACGTCTGCTGAAACTCTCCCTGGCGCTATTGTCGACACTGGCGATTACCCTGCCGGTCCATGCCGCCGATCCCATCGAACTGCTCAATGTTTCCTACGACCCGACGCGCGAGTTGTACCGCGCTTATAACGAAGCATTCAAGGCGCATTACAAGCAAACGGCTGGCAAGGATGTGGTCATCAAACAATCGCACGGCGGTTCCGGCGGTCAGGCGCGGAGCGTGATCGACGGGCTGGAAGCCGATGTGGTGACCCTGGCGCTGGCTTTCGATATCGACGCGATTGTCGATAAAGCCCATCTCTTGCCGGAAAACTGGCAGTCTCGTCTGGCGCATAACAGTTCGCCTTACACCTCGACCATCGTTTTTCTGGTTCGCGCCGGCAATCCCAAGAAAATCAAGGATTGGGACGATCTGGTTCGTCCGGATGTGAAAATCATTACGCCCGACCCCAAGAACTCCGGCGGCGCGCGCTGGAATTATCTGGCGGCCTGGGCTTATGCGCTGGAGAAATACGGCAGCGAGGATAAAGCGCGGGAATTTGTGGGGAATCTCTTCAAAAACGTGCCGATACTGGATTCGGGCGCGCGCGGCTCGACCAACACTTTCGTTCAGCGCGGCCTGGGCGATGTGCTGCTGGCATGGGAAAACGAGGCTTACCTGTCAATCAACGAACTAGGCAAGGACAAGTTTGAAATCGTCTCACCAAGCCTGAGCATCCTGGCTGAACCGACGATCAGTCTGGTGGACGAGAACGCCAAAAAGAAAGGCACGACCGAAGTCGCGACGGAATACCTGAATTACCTGTATTCCAAGGAAGGTCAGCGTATCGCGGCCAGGCATTACTACCGGCCGACCGACCCGGAAATCGCCAAAGAATTCGCGGCGCAGTTTCCCGCGTTGAAGCTGATTACGATCAATGATGTTTTCGGCGGCTGGAAAAAAGCGCAGAAAGTTCATTTCAGCGACGGCGGTGAATTCGACAAGCTCTATACCGCGTTGAAGAAGAAATAAGGTTTTCGTTAGTTGGCGACAGTCGTTATTTCTACCCCGTCATTCCGGCTTTTGCCAGAATGACGGCGAGCTTCTAGCTAGCGCTCTAAAAATACGAATGAAAAAATTCCTCCTGAAGAAAAACGGCTCGAAACTCCCAGGGTTTGGTCTGACCCTGGGGTTTTCGCTTGCCTACATGTCATTTCTGGTGCTGATTCCCCTCGGCGCGCTGGTGCTGTATTCAACGCGCTCGACGCCCGCCGGGTTCCTGGCCATCATCAGCGACGACCGGGTGAGCGCCGCGTTCGAGGTGTCGGTGTTGAGCGCTTTCTATGCGGCGCTGGTCAACTGTTTTTTTGGCCTGGCGATCGCCTGGATGCTGACCCGTTACGAGTTTTACGGAAAAAAAATCATCGACGCGCTGATCGACCTGCCCTTCGCCATTCCAACCGCCGTGGCCGGGATTTCACTGGCAACCGTTTTTTCCGCCAACGGCGCGCTGGGTAAATTACTGGCGAATTTCAACATCGAGATTGCCTATTCCCGCACGAGCATCGTCATCGCGCTGATATTCATCGGCTTTCCCTTTATCGTGCGCACGGTGCAGCCAGTGCTGGAAGACCTCGATCAGGAAGTCGAAGAGGCCGCGAGTTCGCTCGGGGCCAATTTTTTCCAGATTTTCACCCGCATTATTTTTCCGGCCATTTTCCCGGCCCTGCTCACGGGTTTTGCCCTGGCTTTCGCGCGCGGGCTGGGTGAATACGGTTCCATCATTTTCATTTCCAGCAATATGCCCTATGAAACGGAAATCGTGCCTCTGCTGATCGTCAAGAAGCTCTTGCAATTCGATTATGTCGGCGCCAGCGTGATTGGAGTCGCCATGCTCGTTTGCGCCTTCCTGCTGTTGCTGTCGATCAACTTCCTGCAAGGCTATGCGCGCAACAGGAGGGGGACGTAATGTCCGAAGTGTCCAATGCGTCCGACGTAAAACCCGGCGTGAAACCTCGTCACTTCGGCAACCGCGAGCCGCGCTGGATCAAACCGGCGCTGATGTCCGTGGTCCTGCTCTTCATGGTGGTGTTCATTTTTCTGCCGCTGGCGACGATTTTTGGCGAGGCGTTCAAATCCGGCGTGAAGGCCTACGCGACCGCGATCACCGAGCCGGACGTGCTCGCCGCCATCCGTTTGACATTGCTCACCGCCGCGATCTGCGTGCCGCTCAACACCGTGTTCGGCGTCATGCTGGCCTGGGCGATCGCCAAGTTCGATTTCTTCGGCAAGCATGTACTGGTGACCCTGATCGAAATTCCTTTCGCGATTTCACCGGTAATCGCCGGGCTGATGTTCGTGCTGCTGTTCGGCACTCAAGGCTGGTTCGGACCCTTCCTGCGCGCGCATGACATCAAGATTATATTCGCCGTACCCGGCATCATCCTGGCGACGGCCTTCGTCACCTTCCCCTTCGTGGCGCGGGAATTGATTCCGCTGATGCAGGAAATCGGCAAGGACGACGAGGAAGCGGCGATCACCCTGGGCGCTTCGGGTCTGAAAATGTTCTTCCGCGTCACCCTGCCGAACATCAAGTGGGGACTGCTCTACGGCGTCATCCTCACCAACGCGCGCGCGATCGGCGAGTTCGGCGCGGTCGCGGTGGTGTCCGGCCTGGTTCGCGGCGAGACGACGACGATGCCGCTTTATATCGACATCCTGTATGGCGAATACATGTTCAACGCCGCGTTCGCCGTCGCCTCTCTCCTGACCCTGCTCGCACTGGTCACGCTGGTCGTCAAAACGATCATCGAGCACTATCTGGCCGAACAGAGAAAGCAAGTAAACTAGGAAAATCATGAGTATAAGGATTGCGAATCTCAGCAAACGATTCGGTGATTTCACGGCTTTGAGCAACATCAATCTCGAAATTCCCGATGGCGAGCTCACCGCCCTGCTCGGCCCTTCCGGTTCCGGTAAAACCACGCTGTTGCGCATCATTGCCGGACTGACCGATCCCGACGAAGGCAGCGTCAATTTTTTCGGCGAGGACGCAACGCACAAGGCAACGCGTGATCGCCGGGTCGGCTTTGTTTTCCAGCATTATGCGCTGTTCAAGCACATGAGCATTTTCGAAAATATCGCCTTCGGCCTGAAAGTCCGCCCTCGCGCTACCCGTCCGACTAACGAGGAAATCCGGGAGAAAGTCAACAAGCTGCTCTCGCTGGTGCAACTGCAAGGCACGGCGCAGCGCTTTCCGTCCGAGTTGTCCGGCGGGCAGAAACAGCGGGTGGCGCTGGCCCGCGCCCTGGCGGTCGAGCCGAAGGTACTGCTGCTCGACGAGCCTTTCGGCGCGCTGGACGCCAAGGTGCGGCTGGAATTGCGCCGTTGGCTGCGTTACCTGCACGATGAAATCCACCTCACCAGCGTCTTCGTCACCCATGACCAGGAAGAGGCGCTGGAAGTCTCGGACAAGGTGGTGATCCTGAACAAGGGACAGATCGAGCAGACCGGCACGCCCGAGGAGGTCTATGACAATCCGGGCAATCCTTTCGTTTATGGCTTTCTCGGCAACGTCAATCTTTTCCACGCGCGCCTGAAACAAGAAGGCGGCCTTGCGCTGGACGCCAGGACCGGGGCGGAAAACGTATCGCTTTATATCCGCCCTCACGATATTTCCATTTCCCCTCTCAATACGGACGGCAAGGGCATCGAAGCCAGGGTGACGGCGCACAGGGTACTCGGCAACCGGGTGCGCGTCGAACTCAAGACCCTCACCGGCGACCGGGAAGTCGAGGCCAATATCGAACGGAAAGAATGGAACGCGCTGAAGGATGCCGACCTGGGCGCCGTCTTTATCCAGATTCTTGGCGCTAAAATATATGCTCCCGACGATACCTGGAGTGACTATGCCATTTGAAACCGCCGACAGCGCTTTTCTATCAGGCATTCTGGAAAAAATCGCCGGCGATGTCGCACTGGCGTTCAGTTACCAGGCCGAGGACGTGGTTGCCTTACATCTGGCGCGTGCTCAGACTGTCCGCCCGGTGCAGGTATTCACGCTGGACACCGGCAGGCTGTTCCCGGAAACAAACGCCTATCACGCCGAACTGGAAGCCTTTTTCGGCATCGATATCCAACGCTACATCCCCGACGAACCGGACGTGCGCGCGCTGGAAAAGCGCCTGGGTGAATGGGGCATGCGGCACAGCCTGGAAAACCGCCATGACTGTTGCCGGGTGCGCAAAGTCGACCCCCTGCGCCGCGCCCTGCAAGGCAAGAGCGCGTGGATCACCGGCCTGCGCGCGGCGCAATCGGTAACCCGAACGAATCTTCAGAAACTCGAATTCGACGATAATAACGGCCTCATCAAAATCAACCCGCTGGCCGACTGGAGCGACGAGCGGCTTTTCGACTACATCAGTCGGTGCCATCTGCCCTTGCACCCGCTTTACGCAAAAAATTTCAAGAGCATCGGCTGTGCCCCCTGCACGCGCGCCGTGGAGCCGCACGAGGACATCCGCGCCGGGCGCTGGTGGTGGGAAAACCCCGAGCACAAGGAATGCGGCCTGCATCTTAAGGAAGTCTGATGAACAAAATAGAAAAACTCGAAGCACAAAGTATTTTCATCATCCGGGAAGCCTATAAATCCTTCAAGAACATCGGCATGCTCTGGTCGATCGGCAAGGACAGCACGGTGTTGCTGTGGCTGGCGAAAAAAGCCTTTTTCGGTCACGTGCCTTTCGACCTGATTCACATCGATACCCATTACAAGATTCCGGAGATGATCGCCTACCGCGACCAACTCGCGCGGGATTTGAGAATACGGCTGGTGGTCGGTGAAAACCGCAAGGCGCTGGCCAACAAACAGACTTTCCAGGATGGGAATCTTGATCGCATTGCCTGTTGCAAGGCGCTGAAAAGCGAGGCCTTGAACCACACGCTGGACGGTTCCTGGCCGCGCCGGATCTACGAACCGAAACAGGGCGCCTGGACGGATGTCCCCCGCGACGAACCTTATAACGCCGTCATCGTCGGCGTGCGCAGCGACGAGGAAGGTAGCCGCTCCAAAGAGCGTGTCTTTTCCGCGCGCGACGAGCGCAGTGAGTGGGACGCCAGCGCGCAACCGCCGGAACTGTGGAACCTCTACAAGACCGAATTCGCCCCCAAGACCCACGTGCGCGTGCATCCGCTGCTCGAATGGACGGAACTCAACATCTGGGAATACATCGAGAAAGAAAAAATCACGGTCATTCCAAGCTATTTCGACCAGGGCGATGGCATGCGCTACCGCTCGCTCGGCTGCTGGCCATGCACCTCGCCGGTCGCCTCCACGGCCAGGAACACGGCGGACATCATCGAAGAACTTATCAGCGGCAAGTTCAGGAACATCGCCGAGCGTTCCGGCCGCGCACAGGACAAGGACGGCGGCGGCACGCTGGAAGCCTTGCGCAAAGAGGGGTACATGTAATGGCGAGCCTGGAAACAGCAATCGATTTGGATGAAACGGATACGCAAACCGAGCGGATGAACATCGTCATCACCGGCCACGTCGACCACGGCAAGAGCACCTTGGTAGGCCGGCTGCTCGCGGATACGCATTCGCTGCCCCAAGGCAAGCTCGACGGCGTGAAAGCTTCCTGTGAGAAAAACGGGCGGGTGTTCGAATATTCAATGCTGCTTGACGCACTGGAAGACGAGCAGAAACAGGGCATCACCATCGACAGCGCGCGTGTATTCTTCAAAAGCCTGGCGCGGCCGGGTCGCGAATACGTGATCATCGACGCGCCGGGACACATCGAATTCCTGCGCAACATGCTCTCCGGCGCTTCCCGCGCCGTGGCGGCGGTGCTGGTCATCGACGCCCTCGAAGGCGTGGCGGAAAATTCCCGTCGTCATGGCCTGCTGCTGTCGCTGCTGGGCATCTCGCAGGTGCTGGTCGTCATCAACAAGCTCGACCTCATCAATTATGACGAATCCATCTACCGAAAAATCCGCAACGAATACGGACAGTACCTCGACTCGCTGAAAGTCAAACCCGTCGCCTTCATCCCCGTCAGCTCCCGCGAAGGCAAAAACATTACCGAAATCGCGCCGGAAATGGCGTGGTACAAGGGAAAGACGGTGCTGGAAGTCCTCGACGGCTTCAAGAGTCCCAAGTCCGAAGACGGCGCCTTTTTCGCCATGCCCCTGCAGGACGTTTACCGCTTCAGCGATGCGGGCGACGAGCGCCGGATTTACGCCGGCACCCTGGTGAGCGGCGAAGCGCGCGTCGGCGACCGGGTGCGCTTCCTGCCTTCCAACAAGGAAGCGCACATCAAGAGCATCGAAGCCTGGAGCGCCCCGGCGAAAACCGTCGTTCGCGCGGGCGAATCCACGGGTTTCACGCTGGAAGAAGACATTTATGTCACCAGCGGCGAAGTGCTGGTCGAGGCCGACGAAAACGCGCCGGTGGCCGCAAGCACCCGCATCCGCGCCAACATCATCTGGCTGGGCGTCAATCCGCTCACCTTCGGCAAAAGCTATCTGCTGAAACTGGGCAACGCCAAGGTTCAGGCCAAGCTGGAAAAAATCGAGCGGGTGCTCGGCGAGAACAACGGCGAGGACGGCTATTACGGCCTCAACCGTAACGAATGCGGCAGCGTCATCCTCGGCTTCGCGCGCCCCATCGCCCTTTCAAGCTTCTACGACAACGCCTCGCTGGGCCGCTTCGTACTGGTCGATGGCTTCGACGCCGCCGGCGGCGGCATCGTGCTGGAGGCGCTCTCGGAGGCGGACATCCATCCGGAATTACCGACCGGCTTCGAGGAAGACCTGTTCCTGCTCTTGAAAAAATACTTCCCGCACCGCTTCCCCGAATACGGCAAAAAGCCGAATCAGGACTATACGATTTAGCGCCGCCAACCACAGTTCTCATCTGCTTACGCGGTTTAAAGGCAGGCCTGGCGCACATTCAGTCAAGCTGGCTTTTCTGGCTGCGCTGGCAAAACTTTTTCATATTACCTGTGCTGTCTTGAGGATACCGGCCCGGATTTTTTCTGGCAGCCCCTGCGATGTCACCACATCAACAGGCACGCCCAATGTTTCGCAAAGCTCGTGGCGTATCGCGCAAAGTTCAAACAGGGTCATGCCAGGGATGGAATCCACGACGATATCAAGGTCGCTATCCGGCGTATCAAGACCGCTTAGAGCGGAACCGAACACTCTGGGATTGGTCGCATGGTGCGCCGAAATGATACGGCGAATGGCTTCACGGTTGGCTTCGAGCGCCTGAGAGGGTTTGACGCGGGATTTGGTCGACGTGCCAAGAGGAAAGGGAAACTGCTCTTCCCTGACTGATCGGGTGAGAAAAACACGAATCGCCTCAGAAACACTGAGCCCCATTTCTGCAAAGACCTTCGTCGCCCGATCTTTGAGCGCATCATCTATGCGAACATGGATCATTCCTCTGGCCGACATGGTTTTCTCCCTGTTTGTTGCACGAAGTATCAATCGTAATACATTTTCCCAGTGCGAGCTTGGACTGCATAACCCACCGCGTTTGACGAAAGCCTCAGTCTTCCTCCTGCACTTCCGCAACAAGCAGCGGCTCGCCAATCGCGTAAAAATGCCCGCCCGCGACGTAATGCAGGCTGCGCAAGGCAGGATCGGCGTTTTCGAAGTTCCAGTGCCCCTCCTTGAAGACGCGCGTATCCGACCATGCGCCGGTAATCTCACCGATGAACAGATCATAGGTCTCCTGATTGCGCGGTTCCGGGATGAGCTTGCAGGCCAGCCAGCCCGAACATCCGGCAACAAACGGCAAATCATGACCATCAATGCCAAACAGTTCCACGCCGCTGAGTTTGAGCTTGTCAGGCTCCTTGAACAGGCTGCGATTCCCCACCTGATACGTGAGTTGCAGTTGGGCCACGGTGGGAATCTGGATGACGAAGCGGCCACTTTTCTCGATGAGTTCGCGGGTCTTGGCTGTTTTGCCGAGCACCACGGTCAATCGGGATGGCGCATAATCCAGCGCGCAAGCCCAGGCCGCCGCCATGACGTTATCCACGCCGTCGTGGCGCGCGGACACAAGAATAGTCGGGCCGATGTTGAGCAGGCGGTAGGATTTTTCCAGCGGGATTGGGGCGATGTGTTTGTTCATGGGGATTCCCCGGAATGGTGGACGGTTCAGAAAATGTAACATCATGCCGCCATCGACAAAACAAAATCAATCGCAAAACGATAGCGTATTTTTCAGGCGCGGTGGATTCATCAAGTTCCAGCTTGAAACAGACACTTGCATAATGTTCATTACGAAGATACAGTTTTGTAATGCTTAAAGATACACTTTATGAAATCCTGAAGACGCAAGCCTTGCCGCCGCTCGCGCCGCATGAGGTCGCGCGCGTGGTGGCTGAAGATTTGACGCCAGTGCCGGGCATGGCGACCGTATTGACGGGCGTTCGGCGTTGCGGGAAAAGCACCTTGCAGGCGCAACTCGCGCGGAAGAATGGCGGCGTGTTTTACTGCAATTTCGAGGATACCCGGCTTTTTGAAATGACAGCGGCAGACTTTCCACTGTGGCTGGAATTGCTTGACGAACTCGCGCCCTTGCCCACTCCGGTGTTTCTTGACGAAGTACAAGAGATTGAGGGCTGGCAGCGGCTGGCGAGGACTTTGCTTGATCGGGGACGGACGCTGTGCGTCACGGGTTCCAACGCTTCGCTGCCCGGTGTTGGCCTTGGCGCAACACTGACCGGCCGGCATTTGCCGC
>BNUC01000078.1 GCA_025997075.1 Betaproteobacteria bacterium
CCATCCAGCGACGATATGACATTCGAAATGAGGATGCCGTCCTCGTCGAGCAGCTCGCTCATCGCCCGGGCCGCCTCGACCGTCGTCAGGTGGAAGGGAATCGAATACCACGAACCGAAGACATCGGCGAAAACGGCGTGGTAAGCGCCTTTTCTTTTCCTCGATTCACGATTGAGGAACATCCGCGCGTCCTCGTGCCGGATCGAGATGCGGGGGTCGCCCTCGTCGCGTAAAAAGAAAAACTGCCGCGCGACGGCCGTGATGCCGGGATCGATCTCGACGACGTCCACAGAAACCTTGCGGGTCGCCAGCAGATGCCGGGGAACGCAGTAGCCGCCCCCGCCCAGCATCAGGATCTGCTCCGCCGTCGGCCGGTAGTGGAAGGCGAGATCGTAGAATTTGGTGTAATCGCTGGCCAGCACGTCCGGCGAGTCCGGATAGACGACGGACTGCGCGCCTTCGTTGATGGCGCCGGTCATCAGGTAGCGCGTATGCCGTCCGCTGGACCGTATCTGGTCGGCGACCAGGATGTGGTTGTAGAGCGTATCGACGTGCGCGCCGGGCGGAGCGAAGGGCAGGCCCAGCGCCTCGGCCATCCAGGAAAGGCCGAAGAAGGCGGCGCAGAACAACGCGGCCAGCGCCGCTTTCCTGCCGTTTCCCGGCGCGCGCCATTGCAGCAGGGCCGCGACGAAGGCGAGCACCGTGGCCACCAGCAGCAGGACCGTTCCCGAGGAAAAGTGCGCGATCAAGACAAAGCCGCCAAGGAAAGTCCCCAGGATGCTGCCTGTTGCCGAAAGCGCCGAAAACCGGCCAACCGTCGTCCCGGACGAGTCTACGCCGCGCATGGCCAGGCGCACGATGAAGGGTGAAACCATGCCCAGCAGGACACCCGGCGCGGCGAACAGCGCCACGGCCCCGGCCACCGGCGCAAGGTAGAGACCCGGCAAGCGCGACAGGGCGCCGAGAACGGGGTTGGCGGCCAGCGCCGCGACGCCCGTGAGCAGCGCCGCGCCCAATACGATGCGGGCCAGGATATGGACTTCCGGCCGCTTGTCGGCGGCGATTCCGCCCAGCCAGTAGCCCGCGCTGAGGCTGGCCATAATCACTCCGATCAGAGCCGTCCACACGATCAGCGATGTTCCCATGTAAGGCGCGACGACGCGGGAGCCCGCCATCTCCAGCACCATGACCGCCGTTCCGCAGAGAAACGAAGCCAGTTCCAGAACTCGCCGCCCGCTGCCCGGCACGCGCTCGTCGCGGCACGCCTTCGCCTTGTCCTTATCCTTCCTGTTTTTCACTCACGACTCCATCGATTCCGTCAGACTCGAATCAAACCACAACAGGCGCGACGAACACAACAGCCGCGGAAAACCACGGATCATCGCTGTCGTAGCCAAGGTGATCCAAACCTGTCTTATTTTGACAGGGTGTTCAGTGTCACCAAACGACCGGGGTTCGCCTGTTGAATCCGTTTGATCCGGTGCAATAGAAACAATAGAAACAGCTCTCGAGCAGGCTGATTTCGTCACGGCGCGTCAGCATCAATCCCTCGACCGGAGTTGAAATTCTGTCCTGCGCGGGCAGCCGTTTGAGCATCTTATCCTTGAGCAGCGCGTTGGTCTGCTCCGAATCCGTTTTTTCACGCATCCGCCACCTCCTCCCTGGGCAAGCAGCAAAACGCGCTACGCATTGGCCTGCGGCCTGATCCGCGACGCCATTGGACTGGAGGAGCTATTGTCACCCCACATTAGGGTTTCGGTGCTGCTTTTGAAGATGTGCACTGTTTTCGTGCCGTAATACCCCGTGGTCTTGCCGCAGGATAGGCGTGAGGCGCGCTGAGCTACTTTATTCATCAAACCCATTCGGATGTTTGCTCTGCCAATTCCACGCATCTTTTGCCATATCGCCAATGGTGAGCTTGGTTGTGAAACCGAGCAGCTTTTGGGCTTTCTCTGTCTTGGCGGTAAACTCCGCCAAATCACCATCTCTGCGAGACACCACTTTGTAAGGTATTTTTTTGCCGACAGCTTTATCGAAAGCAGCAATCACTTCAAATACCGAATAACCCTTGCCAGAACCAATATTAATCCCGTCAAACTCAGGTAAATCATTGGTTTCAAGCAAGCGTTTAACAGCTAAATAATGAGCCTCCGCTAAGTCCGTTACGTGAATGTAATCTCTGATACAAGTGCCGTCAGGAGTTGGGTAATCATCTCCGAATACACTTAAAAAATCTCGCTTACCGACAGCTACCTGCGTAATAAATGGTGTGAGATTGTTAGGAATACCTTGCGGCGACTCGCCGATTTCACCGGAACTATGGGCGCCAACGGGGTTGAAATAACGCAGAGAAATGACTTTTAACAGCAAATCGCCGGACTTTGCAATGTCCTCCAAAATCCACTCCTGAATTACCTTTGTGGTTCCATACGGACTAGAAGCTCTGCCCACCCGAGTTGTCGATTCATCGTATTGTGTAATACCAGGGTCACTGTAAACAGTCGCTGAAGAAGAAAAGACGAAGCCGGTAACACCGAATTCTTTCATTGTGTTTAATAGAGTCAATGTTGTAAGTAAATTATTGACGTAATATTTCGCAGGTTTTGCAACCGACTCACCCACAGCTTTGAATCCCGCGAAATGTATAACAGCATCAATTTTGTTCTTCTCAAAAACTGTACGCAAAAACGCACCGTCAGCAACATCTCCCTCATAGAAAGTGAACTGCTTTCCTGTCTCTCTCAAAGCCAAAGCTCCGATTGCATCCACCGCTTTATGCGAGGAATTGGATAGATTATCAACGATTATAACGTCGTAACCCGCGCCAAGAAGTGTCAGAGTTGTATGCGACCCAATAAACCCTGCTCCACCTGTTATCAATATTCTGCTCATATTTCCTTCACATTCCATGGCTATGCCGTTCTCATTGCATAAACTCTATAAATTGGCGCAAACCTTCGCGCCCTGCATTATCCCATTTGAACACGCCCGCATCTTCAAGAATCGCCTCAAAAACCACACCGATTGCATTTTCGGCACTCGTTTCGCCGTCATCTTTAATCTTCTTTGCCCACGTCCGATGTTCCTCGGGAAGCGTGCTTACCTTTGCGGTTCCGTCAAGATATGCCTGCAACAGTGGAACAAGCTTGTCGAGACGTGGAGGAAGAATCGCGAGTCCCATAACCTCAATAAGTCCGATATTTTCTTTCTTAATATGATGTTTTTCTTTATGTGGGTGAAAAATACCATCAGGGTATTCATCAGAAACATTATTATCGCGCAGAACAAGGTCCAACGTATAGCCGTTACCAGCGTTACAAGAGGTGCTCGCGCCTTTGGATTTATAGGCGATTGGAGTGATAGTGTGATGCTGCTGAACACCGCTTTCTTCCCCCGCATTTATATTAAATGCAGGCAAACTGAATCGCTTCCACTTTTCAAGTATTTGCGTTGCCGCCTGAACAAGCCGGTCTTTATTTGCGGACTCTAAACGAAGTACAGTCATCGGCCAGTTTACGATACCCGCATTTATCTCAGGGAATGAATTGAGCTTAAAAGTTTCGGCGACCTTAGCTTTCATCATCGGGAAAACATGACGACCGCCTTGATAATGGTCATGGGCTAAAATTGAGCCGCCTACAATGGGAATATCTGAATTTGAGCCAAACATATAATGCGGCAAAAAATCGAGAAGCAAGAGCAAGTTAGTAAACGCGCGTCTGTCGATTTTCATCGGAATATGCTCGACGTTCAGCATAATAGCATGCTCATCATAGTAGGCATACGGGCTGTACTGAAAACCCCAGTGTTCAGTACCCAATTCTACGGGAACAATGCGCAGATTAGATCGTGACGGATGGTCATGTCTTCCAAAATAACCCTCGTTTTCCCAGCATAACTGACACTTGGGATAAGGCTCTTCACCTGCAACAGGCTTTGGCGCGGAGAGAGCTGCAGCGATAGCTTTCGGGTCTTTTTCGGGCTTAGAAAGATTTATGGTAATTTCTAATTTGCCGTATTTTGAGAGATAGGAGAATTTGCGGTTTTTAGCGATTGCCTCTGTTTTGACATAGTTGTTCCTGCACATCAGACCGTAGAAATAGTCTGTGGCTTCACTGGCTGAAGTTTGGTGTATCTCATAAAACTTATCGGCAATTTCAGACGGCAAAGGCGTCAATAAATCAAAGGACTTGTCACTGATTTGTTCATCAGTCAGAAATTCGTGATTTTCGGAAATGGCGCGCAAACAGTTTGCGATATATATTTCATCGCGTGGGTCAGCTTTTAACATATTAGTCATTAAAATACCCTCGTTCCTCCGGTTGCCCGAATACCTAACACATAGCAACTGCCCTTGCCGAACAGTTTTTCCAACGCGGTACGGTAAACGCTCAACACGGCATCAGGTACAAATGCCTGTATCGTACCTGCCAAACCACCGCCGTGTACTCTCCACGCACCGTTCACAGGCCCTAAAATATGTTGTGAAAGTCCTAAAGCGATTGACAGATTCTGCTCAAGTGGGTTGTAGTAAACATTTTGCAGATATTCAAATGACGAATGACCTGATTCGCGCACAAGTCTCAAAAATTCATCAAAATTATCAACTTTCAGTGCTGCCGCCTCTGCCACTGCGCGTTTATTGTCCGCAAAAAAATGCATTGCACGCAAAATGGCGCGGTCGGGCACTTTGCCTTTCAGCAGATGCAACCTACCATACAGCTCATTTTCGTCAACCGCGTGCAGATCCTTTTTTCCAAAGTATTTTGCAACGAGTTTCATTTCCTCCGGCATAGACGCATATTGCTCGGTCAAATTTGCATGAGAACTTTTGGTGTCCACAATGCAGAGCGAGTAACCATGACGCGCCAAATCGAACTGCACAAAATCGAACTTCGGGTTATCCTGGTCCGCAAAATCAATCTGCACAAACCCACCGACCGAAGAGGCAGACTGATCCATAAGCCCTGATGGTTTGTTCAGGTACATATTTTCAGCAAACTGCCCCGCCTGTGCGATACGGACATTTGAAACTTTGCCATCATTGTATAAATGGTTGAACACTTGCCCGATAACCACTTCAAATGCCGCAGAAGACGAAAGCCCAGAACCCACAAGCACATCAGAAGTAAGGTACGAATTGAAACCGCCTACTTTATAGCCGCTCGCCTTGAAATATGCTGCAACACCACGGATTAACGCCGAGCTTTGAGAATCGTTTTCATGAGGTTCAAGCTCGGATAAATCCAAAATTTCTTGATTGAACCCCTCTGAACGAAAGTTGACATTATTTCCGTCAGTCGTTTTAGCTACACAAATAATGTCTAAATTAATAGCCGAAGCCAAAACATTACCTTGTTGATGGTCTGTATGATTTCCGCCGACTTCGGTACGTCCCGGCGCGGAGAATATGCCGAATTCCGCACTTCCCAGGGCATCCACACTTCCGTAAAGCTCTTCAAATTTACTGATTGCTTCTTCGTACCTTACTTTGGCAGAGGCGACATTGCTGTATAATTTTTCTAATTTGTCTGTCCTAATGTCAATCATTGCGTATCCTCCGTTACTTTTTTGTCAGCATAACGCGCTTCCAATTCTGCCATAATCTTATCGTGAGCTTTTTCGTCAAGAGTGATTCTTTTAATAAATACAAAAAGTGAAATCACTAATAGAATCAGAGGAATAATAAACATAAAGATTTTGAAATTAGTAATATTACCTGGATTTGTTGCTACTGAAACCGCTGAAGCGCCTGTCGTCATCGCACAAATTACTGCCGCCTGACCTACAATGATATTCGAAATGGCGCCGGCAAGCTTATCAAGTAACGGTCGTACTGAAAGGGTAACACCTTCATTACGAGTCCCAAGTTTCCACTGACCGTATTCCACAATGTCTGAAATGATCATCAATGTAACGAGGAAGCACATTGGATATGGTGCAAAGAACAGAATATAGCTAACGAATGTGAGCGGCAGTGAAGTTCCCGCAAAGAAAAATAAAATCATACCGATAATCATGCAAGAGGCTAAGTAATAGAATAATTTGCGGCGACCGATAAGTTTTGTCAGAACAGGGAAGAGTGAGACAGAGACGAATCCGACAATCATCTGAATAACGCCGATAATCGGGAAGAGACTGGCTTTATCGAGAATATATGTGAAATAATAAAGCACAAATGAACTTGTCAAAGTGTATGCCAATGCGAACAGACCATAGAATACGCACAGCCATAACAGTTCGTCATTTTTTGCAATGATTTTGAACACGTCTTTTATTGAACTCTTTTCACCCGAGGTGCGAACGATGCTGTCCTGCTCGGTGGTACCAACCGCCACGACAACCGATGTAATCAGCGCAACAACGGCGATAATCAGACCGAACGCGAACCAACCCTGTTTGTCACCCACGGCTTCACCTACACCGGAAGAGTCCGAGAACATCTTTACAAGCGGAATTACTGAAATGGCTACCGCTGCCTGACCGAGAGTTGAACCGATACGGGCGCCTGTGGCAATCTTCTCACGTTGTCTGCTCTCCATTGATAGCGCTGGCATCATTCCCCAGAAGGCAATGTCTTTGAAGCTGTAAACAATATCCATCAATATGTACACAACCGCGAAAATTGCTAGATAGAGAAACGGTTTTGCACTTGCGAGACCGAAAATGTCCGTGAACAGAAACGCCATGCAGACAGAGCCGATAGTACCGCCGCCGAGAATCCACGGCTTGAATTTACCCATTTTTGTTTTCGTTGCATCAATAATTCCGCCAATCAGTGGGTCAAGCACCAATTCCACGATACGCACAATACCGATGAGTGCTGTAATCCACGCAATATATTTTCCGTCTACCGCAGAATCACCTGTGTTAAACACCTGGCTCGTGATGAACATGATGAAGTATTGCGAAAGTGTCCAAAAGAATATATCGTTCCCGAACCCGCCTATGCCATAACAGATGATTGTTTTTTTCATACCTGTTCCCTTCGTTTGTAAATATTATTTGCACATCAATATTGGCTATACTGTGCTTGCTAGCGCGGCGCGACTCTACGCACAATCTATCAACCGATGATTGCGCTCTTTTTTCGAAAGCCCCGCTTTCGCTTTGCCAGCCGCTTCCCTACCCGCTTCAGCCGGGTTTTTCGTCGTGCTTGTCCCTGTTTGCGCTTTCATGTATTCCTTCTTCTGTGGTTTGATTTTTCTGTTCGTGACTATATTTAATCATGTGCTGGTACTCTGTCCACCCGCGGAGTTCCGGTTCACGAGAAGCCGGTTTCACGATACGGGACAATAGCCCGCGCAGGCTATTAACCCGGCCCAAAAAATACAAATCAAGTGATATACTTGGGTCATGGACAAATTCAACATCAGGAAACTGACCCTTGCGGTATTCGCAAACAGTAGCCACTGAGGAATTGGGCATCAATCGACTCACGATTGGTCGCTGGGTTCGGGTACAGGACTGGCAGCGAGACAATGCAGATCGTATTGAAATCTTCTACTCGCTCAGCTACAGCCCGGAACTCAATCCTGATGAACATCTGAACGCTGATTTGAAAGCTCGCCTGAATGCAGGTGAGCCTGTGCGCAGCCCGAAAGCGATGCAAAGCAAGTTGCTCGGTCATCTGCGCTCTTTGCAAAAACAGCCTGTCCGGATTCAGTCCTATTTCAGGCATGAGAAAATCCGCTACGCCGCATGAAATGATGGGTATTTTGTTGCCGGGTTAATATAGAGGATAAAATATGTGTGTTATTGAGATAAGTTGGGGCGATGCCTCATTGTATAAACTTACGAATGACCACGGCGTTGCGGTTCGTGTATCAAACTATGGTGCAACATTAATTGGTATAGATGCCGCCGATCGCTATGGTACTTTTGCGGACATCGTGCTTGGTTATGACGATTTTGGAGGGTACGAAAGCGGTACTTCGTACCACGGCGCGACCGTAGGCAGATTCGCTAACCGCATTGCAGGGGGGAGCTTCACGCTGATCGGCAAGACTTACAGATTACCCGTGAATGAACCGGCAGGTAACTGTCTGCACGGAGGCAGCGGGTTTCATGCGAAGATATGGGAAACGGCGTCAAAAACAGAGAACTCTGTCACTTTTGCGTATGCGAGTTCTGACGGCGAAGACGGTTTTCCTGGGGGACTCTGCGTAGAGGTAACATATACGCTCACCGCCGACAACGAACTGCGGATTGATTCTACGGCGGAAGCAGCGGAGGATACCGTATGCGGACTGACTAATCATTCTTACTTTAACCTCAGCGGCTGCGGCAGGAACGTACTTGAAACTCTGCTGAAAATTAACAGCACTAGGTACACTCCGCTTGATAAGGCAAGCATACCTGTCGGGGAGATTGCAAACGTTGCGGGAACAAAATTTGACTTTAATGCGCAACGCAGCATAAGCGAAGCTTATGATGATAATTTTATTTTGAAAAACGACATACAGGAAGAAATATTTGAAGCCGCAGAAGCCTATCATGAACCCAGCGGCCGTACATTGACTGTTTATACCAACATGCCGGCGATGCAATTGTACACCGGGACTGGTCTCAACGAAACAGGTAAGGGCGGAAATAAATATAATAAGTTCGCAGGATTCTGCCTTGAAACCCAGTATACCCCCGATACACCTAATCTTATTAACAAGTTTCCGGGGCGTTTCCCGTCTTGTGTTATTAAGGCGGGTGAGAAACGACATTTTATCACCGTGTTTAAGTTCGGCGTCAAACAGTAGTCAATAATTATAAAACATGCTTTGCATAAGCGTAACAGTGAGTGAACTAATTCAGTTGGCGATATCCGTACAAGACAGCGGCGCAATTACCCGAAACGCTCAAATCCAAGCATTCCAACGGCGCCAATACCATCCTCCCGCATCCTGCTGATGTCCCTGTGCGGAGGCTCGCCGAACTGGCGTTTATACTCTCTGTTGAACTGTGAGCCGCTTTCGTAGCCGACCGCAAGCGCCGCCGTGCCGGCATCCTTGCCTTCAAGGAGCATCAGGCGCTCGGCTTCATAAAGGCGCAAGCGCTTTTGAAACTGCAAGGGGCTCAAGCTCGTCACCTGACGGAAATGGCGATGAAATGTGGATGGCGACATGTTGGCCTTCCGGGCCAGGTTGTCAACATAGAGAGCTTGCTTGTAGTTCTCCCGCAGCCATCGGATGGCATTGGCCACCTGATTGGCCTGTGTGCCGCCCGTGCCGAACATGCGCAGGCTGTCTCCATGGAAACCGCTGAGCAGATGGAAATGGATCTCGCGGATAATCATGGGGGCGAGCACCGGAACCTTGGCGGGCGTATCGAGAATATCCAGAAGGCGTGAAAATGCATCCAGCACTTCAACCGGCGTTTCGGAGACGGCCACCGCGCCGGGGGACTTGTTGCCCTCTCTGGTGACCGACGGCATTTCGGCCAAAAGCTGATTGATGGTGTATCTGTTCAATGTTATTGACAGCGACAGGAAAGGCGCTTGCGCGGAAGCCTCGGTAATGTGATACACCCCCGGCATATCCACGCCGACCACCATGCAATGCCGCGCTCCGTAGCGATATTCTTCATTGCCAATCATGGCGCGTTTGAAGCCTTGCACGATGAGCGCAATCATCGGTTGATAAAAACAGCTTTCGAGCGGGCTGATTTCGTCACGGCGCGTCAGCATCAATCCCTCGACCGGAGTTGAAATTCTGTCCTGCGCGGGCAGCCGTTTGAGCATCTTATCCTTGAGCAGCGCGTTGATCCGCTCCGAATCCGTTTTTTCACGCATCCGCCACCTCCTCCCTGGGCGAAAAAATAGCAGGTTTCCCGCTATCTGTCCAAGAACATGACAGGATCGGGTGCGATTCAAACTGATGTGCCGTAAAGAGAGTCACTCATCCACAAAGACTACGCCTCAAGCGGCAGGGAATTCAACCCAAAGAGATTAAATCCGTGTAATCTCAGCCAACGACAAATACATCGTCAACCTCTGCCCCAATAGCGGTGTAAATCCGTAATGTTCATAAAAAGCTCTGGCGGTATCGTCCTTGGCATCCACTATCAGGGCATAGGCGGCCACGTGGATGCGGGCAAGAAGGCAGCGATCCATGGCGCAGGCAAGCAGCCTCTTACCAAGACCCTGCCCCTGTTTATCGGTTCGACAGGCGAGACGACCCAAGCGAAAACAGGGGACGGGATAGCGAGGAAGTTTGCGTCGTTCGCTTTCGCCCAACAGGGAAGAAGCGATTTCAGCGGCACTGAGCGAGTAGTAACCCAGAATTCTTTCATGCTTCCGTGATTCGACCAGTACATACGTTGTACTGATGCCGCGCTTGCGGTGCTGATCGGCGTACCGCTGCAAATATTCGTTGAGCGCTGGAACGCCGCAATCAAAATCCTCGCGGTGGTGGATCGCAGGATCGAGTGGCCGTTCTTCAAACACGCCGAACATCTTTCCGTGCAAGTTCCATTGCGGCCCTGAGTGCGGGGTTTGGGGTGAAAGCGGCATCAAGCGAATCCACGAATGCCTTGAAATCCTTTGGTGACAGTGTAATGCGTGATTCGCGCTCCAGCAATTTCAGCGCTTTTTCCTTCGCGGCGGTGCGAACGAAGCCAGCCATTGTCGTACCCATCAAAGCGGCAGCCTGTGCAAAAATGTTCTTATCTTCTTGGTTGAGCTTGATGTCAAAGCGAGCGTCAGTAGCAGTCATAGCGATTCTCCAACCAAGTATTAGATACGGTATTTTGCCGTAATTTTGAAATGTCTGCAAGTGTCGCGGCAGCGCCTGGTGGCAGTCCCACAACGCAGAATACATGTTGGCTTTACGATTGAACCGCGCCAACCGTCGTTGGCAACTCTACTGGAAAAATCTCACATCAGTTTGAATTGCACCTGACAGGATCAGGCAAAAAACACGGAGAATCGTGTATAGAGTCGCGCCGCGCCGGCAAGTACAGTGTAGCCATCACCCAGGAGCGCGGAACATGAAAAAAACATTGAGTGCGGTTTTTACATTCGCTCTGCTTGTGGCATCGATATCCGGTTTTGCAAGCAGCGCTTTTGCGATGGAATCCGAAAGCCAGATGACTATCACACGCAGAGGTTCACAAGTTTCCAAGCCTGTTTCCAAGCAAGGCTATACCGGCCCGGTACGTATGGAACAAAGCTTCAAAACGACTCAGCCCGCGCGTCTGGCTGGCGAACAGCTCACTTTTGAACCGGGAGCGCGTTCGGCCTGGCACACAACGCCCATGGGACAAGCCATACTGGTCATCTCCGGAAAAATGACATTGCAAGAAGAAAACGGCCCGCTGGAGGAAGCTTTTCCTGGCGATGTCGTGACGTTTCCGCCCAAGGTGAAACATTGGTTCAGCGCCGCCCCCGATACAGCCGCGTCCGTTTGGGTTATAGCGGAAACCGAAAACGGCAGTAACGCGAGCTGGCAGGAAAAAGTGAGCGACGCCCAGTATGCCGCGGACACCTCGAATAAAAAGTCCGCGCATCTCACAATCACCCGTGCCGGTTCTCTGCCCTCGGCTAAAGCGAATCCCGAAAACTTTAGCGGAAACGCCCGCACGGACTCCCTTTTTAACCCGAAGGATGGTTCGCAGGCTTATGGCGCATTCGTTACGTTCGAGCCGTGCGCAAGAACCAACTGGCATAGCCACCCCATGGGACAGACATTGATTGTCACCTCGGGGCGCGGATACATCCAAAGACTCGGCGGACCGCGGCACGAACTCCGGCAAGGCGACATGGCCTGGACTCCGGCGGATGTCGTTCATTGGCATGGCGCGGCGCCCGATACTGCCATGACGCATCTCGCCCTGTCGGAACGGGTCGAAGGCAAGGCTGTTGCATGGGGCGCCAAGCTTACCGACGAGGAGTACGGCGCGGTGAATCCCAATGAACTGCCGCTCAAGCTGCAAAAAATAGCCCTCATCGCAGCCTTCACGGCCAACGGCGATATCGACCGCCTCAAGCCGGTGCTGGTCGAAGGGCTGGAAGCGGGCCTTAGCGTCAACGAAATCAAGGAAGTCCTCATCCACACTTACGCCTATGCGGGTTTCCCTCGCGCCTTGAATGGCATCAACGCTTTCATGGCCATCATGGATGAACGTGAAAAACAGGGCATTCAGGATGTGCATGGCCCGGAAGCCAATCCGGTGCTTACGGATAAAACCAGGTATCAATATGGCTATGACGTATTGGCTTCCCTGAGCGGCCCGGCGGCGGGCTCCCCAAAACCTCGATATCAATCTTTCGCTCCGACCATCGAAGTTTTCCTGAAAGAGCATCTTTTCGCGGATATTTTCATGCGCGATGTTCTTGACTATCGCAGCCGTGAAATCGCCACCGTTGGAGTACTCAGCAATCTTCCCGGCGCAAACGCGCAATTCCGTTCTCATACCGGTCTTGCCATGAATCAGGGTATTACCGGGGAACAGATGAAGCATCTTTTTACGGTCATGGGCTCTTACCTGGGCAAAGAGCGTGGCGACAACGCGCTTGGAGTTCTTAAAGAAGTGGTGAGCAGCAGGAAAAAGTAGTCAGAGCGGTTTTTAACGACACAGGAGCATCAAAAATGAGTTTTAAGAATGATTTTCAACTTTACAGGATTCTCAAAATGAATTTGAAAGCTGTCATTGCAAGCCTGTTGGCAACGGGTATTTGCATTTCATCAGGAGGAAGCATGGCCGCCGATTACAAGAAAAATCCGTTTACGCTGGTCTATGATGGCGCGATTACCGAAAACGTCAAAGGCAAAGTCAATATCCATCCGGTGACCTACAAGCTCAACGACCTCGATATTTCGGCCAACGTCTACACGCCGGCGAATTACGATGCGAACAAGAAATATCCGAGCATTGTGGTCGCGCACCCCAATGGAGGGGTTAAAGAACAGGTGGCCGGCTTGTATGCTCAGCGTCTGGCGGAGCAAGGCTATATCACCATTACCGCCGATGCCGCCTATCAGGGCGCCAGCGGCGGCGAGCCCCGCAATGTCGACAAACCGGCTTATCGGATTGAAGACATCCTCGGCATGGCCGACTTTATCAGCCAGTATTCGGGCGCCGATACAGCGCGCATCGGCTTGCTCGGCATTTGTGGTGGCGGCGGTTATTCCCTGGCTGCGGCGCAAACCGACAAGAGCTTCAAGGCGGTTGCGACGCTGAGCATGTTCAACTCCGGGCGCGTTCGTCGCAATGGCTACGCGGATTCGGCGCTGAACACAATCCAGACCCGCCTGCGGGAGGCTTCAGCCGCTCGCGCTCAGGAAGCGGTGGGCGGCGCGGTTCTCTATTCCGGCGACGCCAGGCTCACCGATGAGCAAATCGCCAAGCTGCCGTTCGATCTGTATCGCCAAGGTTACGAGTACTACTGGAAGACATACGCGCACCCCAACTCGACCTTCAAGTACACCACGAGCAGTTTGCTGGACCTGATGCGCTGGGACGCCACCAACCAGATCGAACTGATCCAGCAGCCCTTGCTGATGATTGCCGGCAGCAAGGCCGACAGCCTGTACATGACCGAGGATGCGTTTGCCAAGGCGACCGGAGCCAGGGAGAAGGAACTGTTCAAGATCGAGGGCGCAACGCACATTGAAACCTACTGGAAGCAAGCGTATGTGAATCAGGCTGTGGAGAAACTGACTCAGTTCTACGGGAAGACACTCTGAAGCCGCATCAAACGCGATTTGAAACCCATTCTATTTTGGAGCATGGTAGAAATGAAAAGATATAAAAAAATTCTGGTTTCACTGCTTCTCACCGGCATGTTCATGCCGGCGGGCGCTATGGCTGCCGAAGCAGTCAAGATGGAACCCCTGGTGATTCAGGAACAAGGCAGTTTTGCCGTGGGTGGCAGTGTCATTACAAGCTCCGGAAGCTTTGACCCCAAAGAACCGGCGAATCCTCAGGGGCAAACGCTTCATGGCGATCATGCCTATGTGTTTTATCAGAAGCCGGTCAAGGCCCGTAAATACCCGCTCGTGTTTCTGCACGGGGCTGGGCAGTTTTCCAAAACCTGGGAGAGCACTCCTGACGGAAGGGAAGGCTTTCAAAACATTTTCCTGCGTCGCGGATTTTCCACCTACCTCGTCGATCAACCCCGTCGCGGCGACGCGGGACGCAGTACGGTTGCCATGAACATCACGCCGAATACCGACGAGCAGATGTGGTTCGTTCAGTTTCGGGTAGGCCTATGGCCCGACTATTTTCCGGGGATACAGTTCCCACAGGATAAGGAATCATTGAACCAGTATTTCCGCCAGATGACGCCCAATACCGGCCCGTTTGATATGGGAGTGATTTCTGATGCCCTTGCGGCGCTGTATGCCAAAACAGGCCCGGGGATTCTCGTTACCCATTCCCAAGGCGGCGGCCCCGGTTGGGTGGCCGCCATGAAAAGCCCGAATGTCAAAGCCATCGTAGCCTACGAACCTGGCAGCAATTTTGTTTTCCCTGAAAACCAAGTCCCCGAAGCCATACCGAATAAATTTGCAGTCCTCACAGCGAATGGGGTGCCGATGGATGAATTCAAAAAACTGACCCGAATACCGATCGTTATTTACTATGGCGACAATATCCCTGACTCTCCCGATGAAATACCCGCCAGGGATTACTGGAGAGCCTGCCTGCAAATGGCGAACAAGTGGGCCGAAACAGTGAATAAGCAGGGTGGGGATGTGACGGTAGTACATCTTCCCAAAGAGGGAATTCACGGCAATACGCACTTCCCATTCTCAGACCTGAACAATGTCGAAATTGCCGACCATCTGTCTGTCTGGCTCAAGGAAAAGAAACTGGATTAAGCTGTTTGTATCCGCTTCCGGCAGTCTTGATTTCACGGGGGTTGCCGGGTGGAAATGGGGTCAGACCGGTCTGTTCCGGTCTGACCCCACGAGGCTTTTATCGGTCCCTGCGAAACAGAAAAGAATCGGCGGCTAACGCCGCCGAGAGGAAGATTTGCTCACTTGACGCACGCAGGCTAATGGGTGTCACAATTCCTTCCCGAATTCTTTGTTATCTTGCCCGTGTTTTTGCGTTGCCCTGTCGGGCGCATGGTAGAAAGCTTTTGTGCAGATTGATACTGACGGGCGGGGCGGGCGCAGTATACCTTCATATACCAAGGAATTTTTCTCATGGTGACAGAAAAGAAAAAACCGGCGGCGAAGTCTGCCCCCGTCCCTGCCGCAAAAGTTGTGAAACCTGTTGCTGGCAAGCCCGTCGTGCGCAAGTCCCCCGCAAAAACCGTTGTTGCCAAAGCTGCGTCCAAACCCGTCAAAGCGGCTCGGCGTCCGCGTCTGGCGCAAGCGGGGGATATTGCGACTTCTTCCACGCCGGAGGGCATCAAGGCGTTTGAGGTCAAGCAGGCGGTGTCGGCGGCGCGGGATTCCAAAGTGGTGGCGATTTCGGACATTCTGAAAACGGTTTCTGCCAAGAAAGATATTGCCTCGGTCGCCAATACACTGGAAACCATTCTGGCGGGGGCGTCGCTGGACGACGTGGCGATGCTGCGCGACGCTTTTCTGAAACAAACGGACGCGCAAACCCGCAAAACGGTGTCACGACCGGATGACGTGTTGTCGGATGACTGGCGCACGGGCGGCTATCCGTACAAGAACCTGATGTCGCGCAAAAATTACGAGAAGCAGAAATATCAGTTGCAGATGGAATTGTTGAAGCTGCAAGCCTGGGTCAAGGAAACGGGGCAACGGTTGGTGATTCTTTTCGAGGGGCGCGATGCGGCGGGCAAGGGCGGCACCATCAAGCGGTTCATGGAGCACCTGAATCCGCGCGGCGCGAAGGTGATTGCGCTGGAAAAGCCTTCCGATGTGGAGCGCGGTCAGTGGTATTTCCAACGCTATATTGAGCATTTGCCGACGACGGGCGAAATCGTATTGTTTGACCGTTCCTGGTACAACCGCGCCGGTGTGGAACGGGTGATGAGTTTCTGTAACTCCGACGAATATGGCGAATTCATGCACCAGTGCCCGGAATTCGAGCGCAATCTGGTGCGTAGCGGCATCCACCTGATTAAATTCTGGTTCTCGGTGAGCCGTGCTGAACAGCGCCGTCGTTTCAAGGAGCGGGGGGCGCACCCCTTGAAACAGTGGAAACTTTCGCCCATTGATCTGGCCTCGTTGGATAAATGGGATGACTACACCAAGGCGAAGGAAGCGATTTTTTTCTACACCGACACCGCCGACGCGCCGTGGACGGTGGTGAAATCCGATTGTAAGAAGCGGGCGCGGCTGAATGCCATACGCTACATCCTGCACAAGCTGCCCTATACCAACAAGGACGTGGAGCGCATCGGGCATCTCGACCCGCTGCTGGTGGGGCGTGCGAACGTGGTGCATGAACTGGGCGAACAGGAAGGCACGCCCACGCTGTGAGTTTGCTGGTAACGACAGCGAGTGATGCGGGCGGTAATACACCGCCCGCCATTTTGCTCATGGAAAGAATTCGGGACACCCATTAGCCTGCGTGTGTCAAGTGAGTAAATCTTCCTCTCGGCGGCGTTAGCCGCCGAATCTTTTCCGTTTCGCAGGGAGAAACGGGAGCAGACCACCCTCAGCCATCGTTGCTCCCGTTGATGGCTGTTTCCGACACTCGCAAGCGTTCCACGATGGCATCGAAGGCGGGAGGATTACCGATGAACATACCGGCGCCAATCATGCGCTGGAAATCGTCGCGCAGCGCGACCAGTGCGGCATCGTTTGGAATCAATCTGAGTTGCCCAAGCAGACAGGCATCATAATTGGCATAGCTTGCGTTGTAGAAGACTTTTTTGTGCTTGACGACATCTGCGAGCAAGGCGCGGTTTGCCACGGCAGCCTGTCCGTGGACAATATCCGCCAGCATCGCCAGGTCGTACCAGTGGCGTGACAGGCGGGAGGCAGAGGCGCGGAACTCGTCGCGCTGACATTCAACATGTATCAGCGTTGCTTTCTCCCAGAAAGTACGTGTTGGTGACAGTACACTGACTGTCGCGTGAGGGAATTCGAGGTCGGCTACAAATTTCGCAATGTCGGGGCGCACCTCGTGTTCCTCGTTTGGCTCGGTAATGTTGCGACCGCCG
>BNUC01000079.1 GCA_025997075.1 Betaproteobacteria bacterium
TTCTGCTACTCGGAGTATCTCGCCTATACGCAGCGGGAGCGTGGTGCGTAATCGCTGGAAGCCTTCCTTGATGACGGCGGATTCCCGATGTTCCTGCTTTTGCGTCGCGACGAGGTGCTGCGCGAACTCGCCCGCAACATTGTCCAGCGCGATGTCGTGGCGCGGCATGGTTTGCGGGAGTCGCGGGGCGTAATGAACCTCCTGCTTTTCCTGCTGGCAAACACCGGACAGCCCTTCTCATTGCAAACGCTCGCCAAAAACCTCGCCATCACGTCCGTTAACCGTGTTTCGGAATACAGCGCCTTCCTGCAAGACGCGTATCTGCTTTTCACCGTCCCGAAATTCAGCGCATCGTTCAAGCAACGGGTGGTCGCGCCGCCGAAATACTATGCGATAGATAATGGACTGCGCCGCGCCAATTCCCCGCAAATCATGCCGGATAAGGGGCGAAGGCTGGAAAACGCGGTGGCCCTGGAGTTGCTGCGGCGTGGAATGGAGCCTTGTTACGCCGCCGAAAAAGCCGCATGGGAGTGTGACTTCGTTACAAAAGATGTCGCATGGCAGGTGTGCTGGCGGTTGACCAAGGAAAACATGGCGCGTGAAGTACGCGGCCTGCTTGAGGCCAAGGCGCAAACGCGGGCAAAACGTCTGGTCATCCTGACGCTCGACCAAAAACAAATCCTGCCGCAAGACGGTGAAACGATCGAAGTTCTGCCAGCATGGGAATGGCTTGGTTAAAGCATTTTCGTTTAGATGCAAACAGTCGCTATTTCTACCTCGTCATTCCGGCTTCCGTCGGAATGACGGTGATTTTTCCCGCCTTCGTGGAAACAAGTAACGGTGGACATACAGGCGCGCCAACTCTGAGAGTTGAGATCAGGAAAACACCCGTGCCAGATCACTATCCGGATGATTGCCGCAGCGCCGGTAATCGTCGAAATCTATCGAAAGTTTGTATTTGCGGCGGATGTCCTGCAAGCCTTGCGACAGGCGCACGTAGTATTCCAGCGAAGCGTTTTGTTCCTTGGCGAAATCTGATTCGGGGCGAGGTTGCCAGACCATGTGCACAGTGCTCACGCCATGCGCGGCGAGCTCGTCGGCCTCATTCAGTACCGCTTCCAGCGCCTCATCTTCGCTTCTGAAACGGGTCGGCGCAACGAGTTCGGTGCCGCTGACGATGCCCGTGTTCACGCGGCTTTCGCCGAATACTTCCACGGCGTCATAGAGGCGGCGTTTCCATTCCTGATAGCCGATCCACTTGGCCTTGCCGGGACAGACGAAGTTGAACTGCTCTTCGTCCAGCACTTCGATGTCCATCGTCACGCTCATCAAGCCGGTCTGGTCGTAAATGCGTTGCAGTTGCTCTTTTTTCAGCGCCGTGCACAAGAGTTGCGAAGGGTATTTGGGAACAGCAAAGCACTTGTCGATCGCTTGCAGGATTGCGATGTAATTGTCAGTCTCGCGGTCGAAGGCTTGCTCGCCGCGAAAATCGCTACCGGCGGTCAGAAATACGGCGGTGAATCGGCCTTTCTCCTTGAGCGCCTCGCGAATCGTCTCCGTGAGATCGTCGGTCTTGATCTTGGTCTGCATGGCGATTTCGGTGCGTTGCTGCTTCAGGTTGTTGACGATGTCGCAGAACTTGCAGCCGCCGCCGTCGGTCCAGAAATGGCAATAGCGGTTGGGAATCACGTAAAGCCTTTGCGGGCGGGCGCTGACGACGTTCTGCATCAGCGTGCCGTTCGAAGTGCGCTTGTCATAGTAATCGGGCTTGTCCCAGTAAAAAACTTCGTCAAGCGCCTCACCCTGATCGGTCAGCGTCAGCTTGCCGCCAATTAAATCGACCACATAGGGGTTTTGTTCGAGCGGCGTAGGCGTCGCCAGCACCAGCGTGCCGTCGCGCAGGAGGATGGATTCGGGACGCCCGGTGAGCTTGCCGTCACGGGAACTGAAAATGTGTGTGCCGCCGGACTGGTGGCGATCCGGGTCGAAGCTCTCCAGCGCCGCGTCGGTATAGTTTACGCCGCGCCGGTGAATGTCGGTTTTCAACATCACAAAGCGCGGAAAATCAGGATATTTCGCCGCGACCTCGTTAAAATTCAGTTGGCTGCGTTCGATGCTCATGTCAATCCTTCCTGGCCAGTTGATCCAGATGGGTGAAATAAGGACGTGCCGCCCGCTCCTGTGCTATTCGCGTCCCGGCGCTCTGGTCGGTAATCTCAAGCGGCTCAAAAAGCCAGACGGCCGCGATGCCGAGTCCGCGCTGCTGCTCCGCTTCCTCATAATGCCGGGTGAATTCCTTGCCCGCCGTGAGATTGCGCGCCGGTCTGGCGGCGATCTTGTACGCCTTTTTGTCCGCCGTCACCAACAAGATGACGACCGGCTTGTCGAACCAGATCGAGCGCGTCAGGTTGCGGTTAGTGTGCGAACTTTCCAGGATTTCCCACAAAACAATGCGCTCGCCGTCCCAGCGTATCGAGCCTTTTGGCGTGGGATGCGGCGCGCCATGCTCATCAAGCGTCACCAATACCTTGAGCGCGCCCGCTTCATTGAGTCGCTCCAGAATGGCTTTATCCGAATCGCCGCTCGTCAATGTCTCATTCCCCATTTGAGTACTGTCCTTTTTTCGATGGCCTTGAACAACACGTTCTCGACCAGAATGCCAATGACAATCACGGTCAACAGTCCGGCAAAAACCTGGTCGATATCGAGCTGGTTTTTCTTCTCATAGATAAACCAGCCGATCCCGCCGCTACGACTGCTGACGCCGAAAACCAGTTCGGCGGCGATCAAGGTGCGCCAGCCAAAGGCCCAACTGATTTTTAGCCCTGTCAGGATGCTGGGCAGCGCGGCGGGAATCAGAATGAGGAAGGCGAACTTCAAGCCCTTCAAGCCGTAATTGCGCCCCACCATGCGCAAGGTCTGACTGACGCCCGTGAAGCCGTTGTAGATGTTGAGCGTCAGCGCCCACAGAACGGCGTGGATCAGCACGAAGACAAGGCTCGGCGCGCCCAGCCCGAACCAGAGCAGCGCCAGCGGCAGCAAGGCGACGGGAGCGAGCGGGTTAAGCATGGCCGTCAACACTTCCAGGATGTCGTTACCCACACGTGTGCTGATCGCCAGAATCGTCAGGGTGATGGACAGCGTTGCGCCGATAGCATAGGCAATCAACAACATCTTCAGCGAATTGCCTGTTTTGATCAGCAATTCACCGCTGGCGAACGCGCCGACAAAAGCTTTAACCGTATCGACAAAGGTCGGAAACATCAAGGAATTGTTGAGCCACACGGCATAGATTTGCCAGATAACCGCCAACGCGACCACGATGACCGTTTTACGCAGCCACCCGATATTGCTCATCCGCTCCCAGCGCGAAAGTTCTATTTTTTCATCAGGCATATTGGCGTCAGATCGTATATTCCAGTTGATCCTTGAACAGGATGCTTTCAATTCGCTCCTTGAGCGCGGCGTATTCAGGATATTTGCGCGCCAGATCATGACTGTGGCGCACGCTGATTTCCTCGATGACCGTCCCCGGATGCGGCGAGAGGGTTACGACCCGGCTGCCGAGTATCAGCGCCTCGTCGATCGAGTGGGTCACGAACACCAGCGTAAATCGCGCCTCGTTCCAAAGCCCCAATAGTTCTTCCTGCATCTGCTGGCGGGTCAGCGCATCCAGCGAGGCGAAGGGCTCATCCATCAGAATCACCTGCGCGTGCAGCGCAAGGCAACGGGCAATCGCCACGCGCTGCTTCTGCCCGCCGGAAAGTTCATGCGGATAGCGATGCTCGAAACCGGAGAGGCCTACCCGATAAAGCTGCGCCACGGCCTCCTCTTCCGCCTCTTTTTTGCTGACCTTCCTCGTGTTGCGGATGGCGAAGATCACGTTTTCGAGCGCGGTTTTCCACGGCAGGAGTTGATCGAATTCCTGAAACACCACGGCGCGATCCGGCGCAGGCTTTTCCACCCGCTTGCCATCCAGCACAATCTCGCCGGCACTGGGTTTGATGAAACCGCCGATTGCCTTCAGAATCGTGCTTTTACCGCAACCCGACGGCCCGAGCAAGACGAGGCGATCATTCTGCTCACAACCAAAACTCGCCTCGCTCACCGCCGTAACCAGATACTCGCCTGTCTTATATTGCAAGGTCAGATTACGGGCGGAAAGAAAACGGCCGACCGCGGTCAAGCGGTCGGCGTCGGTATAGCCAGCAGGCATTTCCTTATTCAAACGCCAAACCGAAAAACAGTTCGCGCGCGCTGGTCGCCTTATGCTTGACCGCGCCGGTCTCGAACAGGAAATCGCTGAAAATGGTGATGTTGTCCAGCGGCTTGACCGCGTAATTCACATCCGGAGAATTCAGGATGGTAAGGATTTGCTCGACGCTCTCCTTGGACTTCGATGTCCTCACGTAAAGCTCCGCCGCGCGTTTTTTATCCGCCAGAATCCAATCGACAGCTTCATTCAATGCCGCGACAATCGCCTTGGCCAGCTTGGGGTTTTCACTCACAAAGGTATCGGTCGTCCACACGATGTCGGTCGTGTGCTGCCCGCCGAAGACCTCGAAACTGTTGAATACGCGATGGATGCTGGAATTAGTCAGTTCAATGGTGGAGAACGGCTCGTTGGCGATATGCGCCGTAATCTCGCTCTTGCCGCCAATCAGTGCCGTCAGCGCGTCCGGGTGACTGAGCGAAACGGTGATCTTGTCGAGCTTGTCGTAATTCTCTTTGCCAAACGCTTTTGACGCCGCGATTTGCAGGATCAGCGACTGGATGGAGACCTTGACCGCCGGTAACGCAATCCGGTCACTATCGCTGAAATCCGCGATGGTTTTGACCTTGGGATTATTGGTATTGAGCGTAATCGGAATCTGATCCAGCGCCGCCAGCGCCTTGACTTCCTTTTCGCCCTTGGTTTTCGCCCACAACCGGACGAAAGGCGCCACGCCGCCGCTCACCAGATCGACACTCCCGGAAAGCAGCGCATCGTTGGCGGTCGACCCGCCGCTGAATGTCGCCCAATTCGTCTTGACCTCGCCGAGTCCCGCCGCCTTGGCGTGCTTTTCAATCAGCTTCAAATCCTCCGCCACAATCAGCGGCAGATAGTGAATGCCATATTGTTTACTGATCGTGATTTCAGACTTTTCAGCCCTGGCCACGCCTATCGACAGCGCCAGCAATACACCCGCCGCGAATACCGTAATCTTTTTCATCTTGCATTTCTCCTTTCAGCTTGCACTGTAGGGAGAGATTTCTTGCAAGGGAACGAAGAAAAAACAGGATGCTTATGGTAAAAAATTTATATAGATTCATCATCTGTTTCGGACGCTGCAATTGCCATCGCAAAAGCCAATCGATTCGAAACCCCGTTAAGGCATTTTTGAGTCAAACAGATACAAATTCCCCGTCATTCCCGCGAAGGCGGGAATCCAGTTCGTTCCCCCCTGCCCGAAGGGTTGCAAATCAAAACAAGCGGGGCGTTGCGCCGAAATGTATGCTTCTGGATTCCCGCCTTCGCGGGAATGACGCGGTAAAAAATAGATTGTCTATGTATAACCTGCGCCAAGCGCGAATAGGTTGGGGTGAGCTTGCGAACCCCAACATTGGAATGACTCTACATGTCCGTCTACGACGTTGGTTCCAATAAATGGGACGATCTGCCAAAGCACGTTGAATCTCTTCTGCTGCACATTTCAAAACCCCGTCTCAATAAAAATATTGGTTATCTCGCTCGCGCATTTATTGCGCCTGAAGAGACCTAACCAAACGCAGCAAGCGTAGCACGAAAGAAATGTAGGATGGGTAAGCGTAGCGTAACCCACCCGTTCAGACAATCGGCGCGAAGCGTCGCATGAATAGAAGGCAGGCGCATAGCCCGAAAAGCGCAAACTCACCCACTTACTGTTTCCTCCTCCCGAACAAGCGCTTCCAGAAGCCCTTACCTTCCTCTTCCGTACTGTCTTCATTCTCTTCGCCGCCCTCCATACCGCATTCGAGCAGCAGTGAACGCGCTTCCGCGTCTCCCTGGTCGGCAGCCTGGCGCAGCCAGTGTTCCGCTTCTATCAAATCAGCATTTTTGTTGTCGATACTCAAAAACCATTTGCCCAGATTGTATTGCGCGGCTGCCAGGCCCTGTGTCGCCGCGGAGAGAAAATAGGCTCTGGCGCGCTCGCTATCCTTCTCCACGCCCGTTCCAGACTCGTACATTGTGCCAAGCTTATTACACGCCAGCAGACTGCCCTGATTGTCTCCATCCTGTTTTGCGAGTTCAACGACTTGCTCCCATAGTTGGCGGGCGCGGTCATAATCCCGCTTTACGCCACGGCCATGAAAATACTGCCGCCCTTTCTCATACAGATTCATGGCGTCGAGGCCGGAGGATACCGGGGCCAATGCGGGTATTTCCGTTTGTTGCGCCTCAAGTACGCGAGCCTTGATTGATTCAGGCGTGTGGCGCACGCCAAAACGAGCCTCGCTGGCCGCCAGCCATACCTCCCGCAAGGACGCAGGCCACAAACGTGTGGGTAATATACGCACCAGACCGGGATGTTCGTCGCTCACCAGCAAGGGGAAACAGCTTTGCGAGAGCATTCCGTCGGGCAACAGATGCTGGTCGAACCAGGTGCTCGACGCTTTGAGTGGATAGGCCATTACCTGTATGGGCGCTCCAAACACCCGCGAACGCCCGTCAGCCAGATGTGTCGTATAGTGGGTCAGAGGTTCATTGCCTTTTACTATCTGGCCTTTGATCGAGAACAATTTTTGGGCAACCTGCTTCAATCCATCTGGCGGCACGCGGCCTTCCGGGTCATAGACCACATCGCCGGGCGCGCCGACGATGTATTCCGGCTTATACAAGGCTTCGTCGGCCTGTACCGGCGCCCCCCAGACCACACGCCCGGAAGCGAGCAGCGCATCGGCATGGTCAAACCAGGGCGCAAAATCAGGGTCGGAAAAAAGCCAGTCAGGGCGCACCGTCCTCAAACCCTGGCGTTCTTCTGGCGTGCACTTTGCCAGTCGTGCCGACACATCAAGCATCGACTGCGGCGGCAAGGGTGGCAAGGATTGCTCGGGTGGGGTGTTGTGCCGGGGCACGGCATGGAGCATCAGAGCGGCGCTGGCGGCAATACTTTTGTCAGGATGTTCTGACAGCAGCAAGTCGCCAAGCACGGACAGGGGGAGAAAAAAGCTATTGTCCTTGCCGCTGTTAAATTTCGGGGGTAAGCGGCCAATCATGAAAGTATGAAAACCTTTACCCAGGGGTCGGATGGCAGGATCTATTTTCAGCATCTCATCAAAACGATACCACTCAACCGGACAACCCGCGCTACGCGAAATGACCTCACCCGTGTAAGAAGCCAGCAGAAATAGCAGATTCTTGTTCGCCTTTGCGTCCAAAAAAGTACCGGGATCGACCTTTTTCGTTTTACGCAAGACTCCCAGAAAAACATCAATGCGCGAGAGGCTTGCTACCGAATAGTCGAGCCGACAGTGACGCAACAAGCCTTCAAAAGCCAGTCCCCCTATCCCTTCAAAGGACAGCTCATGCTCCCATCGGTACAGATAATTCAGTGCGTCAATCGTGGCGCTCACCGGAAATTCTCCCTGTCTGTCATCCCGTTCATAATGTACGAATGCCTCGGTTTTCTTGCGCCCCGCGGACAATCAGCGGATTGCCAATAGCGTAACCCGGACAGCCATCATCGATAAGATGGGTAAGCGTCGCATAAGCAAAAGGCGAATGCAAATGATGAAGAAAGAGGTTTTTTGCTGAAGAAGACGAAACGAAACCGTCGGGAGACCTCACGTTGCGGCGCTTCACGGCGGAAATCGACCTCCTCGCTTATAACAAAACTTGATAACCTTATTGTTTTTCCGTGGTGCAAAGTCGGCGCTTTTATGCAAAAGTACGCGTTTTGTAAAAAACCGGCAGGAGAAGTCCCATGAATCTCGTCATCAATGGCGATCAAAAAAGCTTCACGGAAGAAAAAATCAGCATCACCGACTTGCTGAAAATCGAAAAAGTCGAGTATCAGGACATGGTTTCCGTGCAGTTGAACGAAGAGTTCCTGCGCAGTCCTGATTATCCCGGCACCTTCCTCAAGGAGGGCGACATAGTGAATTTCCTCTACTTCATGGGCGGCGGCCAATGAAAGACTTCAGCGACGAAGAGCTGGAACGCTACTCGCGGCACATTCTGCTGGCCGATGTCGGTATCGAGGGGCAGGACAAGATCTGCGCCGCCAAGGTGCTGGTGATCGGCGCGGGCGGTCTGGGCTCGCCCATCGCCTATTATCTGGCGGCGGCGGGCGTGGGCACGATCGGCATTGTCGATGGCGATGTGGTGGACTTGAGCAACCTGCAACGGCAGATCATCCACACCAACGCTGAAATCGGCACGCCCAAGGTCGAATCGGCCAAGCGCAAGATGCTGGCAATCAACCCCGGCGTGACGGTCAATACCTACAAGACGATGCTGGAGGCCGCCAACATCCTCGACATCATCGAACCCTACGATTTCATCATCGACGGCACCGACAATTTCGCCGCAAAGTTTCTGATTAACGACGCCTGTGTGCTGGCAAACAAGGCTTATTCACATGGCGGCATCCTCCGTTTCGCCGGCCAGACCATGAGCATCCGTCCACGCGAATCGGCCTGCTATGCCTGCGTGTTCGATTCGCCGCCCCCGGCCGGGATCGTGCCGACCTGTTCCAGCGCCGGTATCCTCGGCGCGGTGGCAGGGATGCTTGGCACCATACAGGCGGCGGAGGCGCTGAAATTCATCACCGGCGTCGGCGAGCCGCTCTACGACACGCTCCTGAGTTTCGACGCGAAAAAGATGGATTTCCGCAAGACCCGGCTGCGCAAGAACCCCCGATGCCGGGTTTGCTCCGGCGCGGGCATCACGAAACTGGAAGATTACGAACAGCCGGTATGCGATCTGAAACGCCCGGAATGACCGTCTCAGGTCGTTCATCGTCCCTTAGGCATGCAATGACCCATGTCGCAATTTGAATCCATTAGGCGTTAGACGGCATGGTCATGGTTAGCGTAAGCCAGATCGAAGAGGAGGGATTCATATCCTCGCAGGAAGCGGAAAGGGTACTGGGCATCTTCTGTGTCAAGTACGGCTTCTGCCTTCCGTCTTTGTGGCACGCCCGACTTCGTGACTGTCCGCCGCACTCGATCGCAAAGTTCACTGACACTGTATTCCATGCCGAGGGACTTGATCCAAGGACGGCGGACCGCGCGATGTATAAGGGAATGCTCGAGGAAGTACGGCTTGCATTCGAGCGCAGCAATGCGACCGGCGGCATGCCGTCTAACTCGGCGATCACTCAAAGGCGATCACGGACTTTACGCAAATGATCGATCCAAACCTTGCATTGGCTTATGGCAGTCGCGGCTATTCGTACGCCGTACTTGGCGATTCCAAAAAGGCAATGCAGGACGCTCGCAAAGCGTGCGAGCTGGGCAGTTGCGATCTGTTGCAGTATATGGGCAAACAACGGTGATATTCGCGATTAACGGCGAAGCCGACGCCGCTTCGCGGTGCGGCTTAATTCAGGCGTTGACCACCATGATAAAACCTGAAAGTAACGAAAAATCAATCGGGTAGTCATGTATAATTATTGTTATACACCTTTCATAATCAAGTATACACCTGCCAAGGAAAAGGCTTTCATGCACGCACTCATTGTTGTCTCACACCCAAATCCAAAGTCGCTTACTCATGCTGTTGCGGAAAAAATTGTTGATGGCGTAAATTCATCTAACCCTGAAAATTCCGCTGAAATCGCAGATATTGCCGCAGAAAATTTTGATCCAAGGTTCAGCACATCCGACATTTCCACTCTCCTCAGGGAAAAAGAGCCATCTGCCGATATCGTCGCCGAGCAAGCGAGGATTGATCGATCTGACGTTCTTGTTTTAGTTTATCCAGTTTACTGGTGGTCTATGCCTGGGCTTCTCAAAGGATGGATTGATCGCGTATTTACCAATGGATGGGCATACGATGACATACCAAATTCCAAGATCGTGAAAAGGCTTCGGCACCTTCAAGTCCATTTGGTCGCTCTCGGAGGTGCTGATATGCGAACCTACGCACGACATGGATATTTCGGTTCGATGAAAAATCAGATTGACCATGGGATTTTTAATTACTGCGGTGCGGATGTTGTGACATCTGAGCTATTGCTTCAGTCGGACGCGAACTTCCCATCCTCGCATTTCAGCATTGCACGCAACATCGGACTCAGAATTTTTTCTCAATCCACACCAGATGCCTAACAATTCATTCAATCCGACGGCGGCGCGGCTTAACTCAAGTGTTATGCAATACGCCAAAAACACTCTTGCGCAGTCTGACCGCTTTGAAATATCACACGAGTATGAGGTGGTATATCTAAGTCGAGATGGGAAACCCTCTGTAGTCATCGGAGATTTCTACGGTGACCCTCAGGTGGCCGTCATTGATCATGAAGAAAAATGGTGTGCCGTGGGAGGGCATGGCTTAATTGTCTATTTTCTCGAAGAGCCTTTTGATGAGTATCGCTACGATCAAAAATCTTCGCAGTATTTCGATGTGGGGCGTGAAAAAGACTCTGAATGGTGGGTTGAGTCCGTTCAACAAATCGGAGCACATGAAATTCAAGTGCGTCTTGAATCTGGCGATCTGCATAACATTTCGGTCAAGAGGGACGCTACCGCGCCTTTCGCGCAGAATGACGGGATGCGAATAAATCAGACCTGAAAGGAATCTCCATGCTGAAAATCCCCCGAACGCTCCACGATGCCATCATTGAACACGCGCGCCGTGACGCGCCGATTGAGGCTTGTGGCTATCTGGCCGGTGTGCTTGACGTAGCTGGCGTGGTCGGCGCGCATTTCCCCCTGACCAATATCGACGCCAGCGCCGAACATTTCAGCTTCGACCCCGCCGAGCAGTTCGCCGCCTTCAAGGAAGCCGGAAAACAGGGGATGAAGCTGATCGCCTGTTACCATTCGCATCCGGCGACGCCCGCCCGTCCCTCCGCCGAGGACATCAAGCTGGCTTACGACCCCAACATCAGCTATATCATCGTCTCGCTCGCGAAAGAAACACCGGTGGTCAAGTCCTTCCGCATCAAGGGCGGCCAAGTTGAAATCGAAGAAATCGAGGTATTGCCATGACCGCTTACGTCATCCCCGTGGAAGTCGAGCAGGATTTTCAGACCTTCAGCCGCCAGCACGCCGACTATCTCGCCGGGCGGCTGGATGGGCAGGTGTTCAAAACGTATCGTGTGCCCTTCGGCATTTACGAGCAGCGCGAAGCCGGCACCTTCATGACCCGCGTCAAGCTCGCGGGCGGAAAGATTACACCGACGCAACTGCGCACGCTGGCCGATCTCGCCGAGCGTTACGGCAACGGCAAAATCCACGTCACCACGCGCGGCGGCGCGCAACTGCATTACGTGGCCATCGAAAACGTCATCGCCATCATTGCCGAACTGCATCGCGCCGGGCTGACCGGCCGTGGTGGCGGCGGCAACACGGTACGCAACATTACCGCCGACCCGTTTGCGGGCGTGGCCGACGACGAAGTTTTCGACGTAACGCCGCATGCGCTGGCGCTGACCAGCAAGATGCTGGCGCAGAAAGATTCTTACGCGCTGCCGCGTAAATACAAAATCGCCTTCAGCGGTTCCGACGCCGACCGGGGCGGAGCAACCTACATTGATGTGGGTTTCGTCGCGCGCATCAAGGATGGGCGCCGGGGTTTCCGCGTTTACGTCGCGGGCGGCATGGGCGCGAATTTCCGGCTCGGGGACGAGTTCACCGATTTCCTGCCGGAAGAAGAAATTTTCCTGCTCGCGCAAGCCATCAAGGAAGTCTTCGACGCCAGGGGTAACCGCAAGAACAAGCACGCGGCGCGCTTGCGTTTCCTGGTCGCAGAACTGGGGCTGGAGGTTTTCCGCGAACTGGTGCGGGAACGGATTGAGGTGGTCAAGGCGCGGGGCAACTGGCCAATTGAGTTGCCGCAAGCCTTTGCGGTCAAGCCACTGGCCGGCGAGCATCTGCCCGATTTTTCCCCGGAAGAAAAACTCTGGTTCCAACGCTTCGCCAGGCCGCAGAAACAAACCGGCTATTATTCCGTCAAGCTTCCCCTGCTCCTCGGCGACATCGCCGCCGCCGATGCCCGCGCGCTTGCCGACGCCCTGCTCGCCGCTTCACCCGGCGCGCAGGGCGCAGAAACCCTGCGTTTCTCCGGTGACCAGAACATCTACCTGCGCAACCTCGACGCCGCCGCCCTGCGCGCGCTCCATCCTGTCTTGAAGAAAATCTCCCCGCTCGTAGCCAAACCGGCTCTGCTCGGCGATATCCTCGTCTGCACCGGCGCGGCCACCTGCCAGCTCGGCATCACCGTGCCGCGCGGCGCGATGGGCGCAATCGAAAAAGCCGTGACAAAGGCCAACATCGACCTCGACGCGCTGCAAGGCTTCTCCATCCACCTCTCCGGCTGCCCCAACAGTTGCGGCAAACACGCGGTCGCCGACCTCGGATTTTTCGGCAAGGCGTTGCGCAACAACGGCATCCCCTACCCCGCCTACAACGTTTTCGCGGGCGCGAAAATCGGCGCGGGCATCACCCGCTTCGCCCGTCCCGTGGGCGAAGTCGCCGCCTTTCACCTGCCCGCTTTCATCGTCGGGGTGCTGCAAACCTGGCTGCCGCAAAAGGCCGCGCACGCCAGTTTCGCCGACTGGATCGACCGGAGCGGCGAGGAAATCATCAGCGACATCGCCAAAAAACATGTCGCCGTGCCCGACTTCGACGAGGACAGGAATCCCTACTTCGATTTCTCCGCCAGGGAACTCTTCTCGCTCAAGGGACGCGGCGCGGGCGAATGCAGCGCGGGCCTGTACGAGTTGATTGAAACCGACAAGAAGGCGCTCACCGCCGCCTTGAAGGAAGCGGGCACGCCTGAAAATCTGGCGCTGATTCGTCTCTACAGCGCCAGAATGCTCCTCATCACGCGCGGCGAAGAAGCCCGCAGCAAAGAGGAAGTGCTCAAAGCGTTCAAGACCCTGTTCATCGACGCCAAACTCATCGACGCCTCTTTCGCCCCCTTGCTGGAAGGTGAAGTCACACCCGCGCAGCTCGATGAACTCAAACGACTTGCCAAGGCGGTCATCGACCTGTACGGCACGATGGATTACACGCTCAAGTTCGCCGTTGAACGCGAAGCCGCTGCTGCGACTACTCCTCCCCAGCCCGGAAAATCGCCAGCCGTCCCGGCGAATGCTGCTGCGGGTAGCGCGGGGGAAGAAACCGTCCACCGTTTCAAGGATTACCGTGGCGTCGCCTGCCCGATGAATTTCGTCAAGACCAAGATGGACCTGGCGCAGATGAAGAGCGGTGAGATTCTGGAAATCGTCCTCGACGACGGCGCGCCCATCGACAACGTACCCGCTTCGGTCAAATCCGAAGGCCATACGGTGCTGTCGCAGACACGGCAAGGTGATGTCTGGCGCGTAAAAATCCGCAAGAAGTGAAGGCAATCCGCAGCAAATGCTAGGTTGGAAAAGCCGCGAAGCGGCGCATTCCGACAATCGTAAATAACGGCGCGAACGCGCCGCAAAATAATGTGGGGGGAGCTTCCAGCTCCCCGGCACAATCCCATCATTGTCATTGTGGGAATTCGTAAGGACCCCGTGGTCAACACGGGCGACGGCCATGCAGAATTAATGTGTTTGGCATTGGCCGACGACAACGCGCCAATGCCCTCGTCGGCTATTTGAACTTCATCCCCGCAACGATTTTATCCATAACCGCCGCGTATTCTTCCACATGGCCTTCCATCGCCATAAATGAGATGGTGAAGTAAGGGTTGGTTCCAAACTTATCCGAGTAAACAATATAGGTTCCGCCGGCGGCATTCCCGGTCGTTATGATTCCCCTGACGGTCGGAAGTCCCGTCTATGGTAGTGTCGGTGACGATGTAGCCGCTGTTTTTCAGATAATCCCGGGCATCATCAAGCGTGCCCCTCCTCTCGGGCTTGCTGTAACTTGCGACGGTGCTGAACGAGAAACGGAAAAGGGGATTGATGGAACCAAGACGGTTGCCCTCAACCTCCAGTTCCTTTGGATACTTGAAGCTGATTTTTTCCTTGGCGCTGTCGTAGGTGGCCGTAAAGGTTTTCTCCAGGGATTTGGAATAGAAAAAGTCATCATTCCCTGCCCCCGTCGCCGTAAAAGACCAGGCGAGAATCATCACCAAAACCAAAGCGAATATATTCTTTCTCATTTTCATTCCTTAAACAATATGGATAAAAAACCGGCAGCCTCCATCGTCAATTTCAGCCAGCAATTTTTCGAGAAACATCAGCTACCGAATAGAATCAGCCGCCATTGCGTAGTTGCGCCGGTCGTCGAATGGAGTTCATAGCCGCCTTATTTCCCGTTCGGAAAATTATCAACCAGAACGCAGCTTGGCGCAATCATATTTCCCGATTGGGAAATTTATATAAAACGTGCCAACGAAACAGGGCGATGGGGCGTGGTTTGGTAAATTCCGCTATATTTCACCCTTGCCTCTATTGAATGGATGAAAATGGGCTTAAAAATTCTGCCACTGGCCGTTTGCCCAAAACGCGTATTGCTGATCGGTGCAGGGCCGGTCGCCGCGCAGAAAATGCGCGCCTTGCAACAAAGCGACTGCGAAATCGACATCGTCGCGCGGGAAATCCGGGATGATTTTTTCCTCGATCTCCCCGTGCAACAACTCACTTTCAGGCTGGCATGGCTGGAAATGCGTCAGGAACGTGCCAGCGACGGGCCGCCCCGAGCTGGCACACGCCCCCTCGGGGGGCAGCGAGTCGAAGACGAGCGTGGGGGTTGTCAACTGCCCGACGAGGCTTATGACATCATTATCAACGCCACCGGCGATGAACCACTATCGCAGCAACTCTGGGAAAACCGCCGTCGCCTGCGTTACTGGCTGAACTCAGTCGACACGCCGCAATACTGCGATTTCTACTTCGGCGCGCAAGTCCGCGACCACGACCTCTGCGTCTCCGTCAGCAGCGGCGGCGCTTCGCCCCGCTACGCGCAAACCGTGCGCGATCTCATCGCCGCCTGTCTGCCCAAACACGGGCAGGCGTTTTATGACGACCTCCGTCGCCGCCGCGCCGGGGGGCAACGCAACTTCAAACCGGAAGCCAACAACCAACCCGGCAAAGTCTTCCTGATCGGCTGCGGCCCTGGCAGCGCGGACAAACTCACCCTCAAGGCGCTCAAAACCCTGAAATTCCTTGATGTCGCCCTGATCGACGCCCTCGTCGGCCGCGAAGTCGTGGAATTGCTGCCCGCCGATTGCCTGCAAATCGACGTGAGCAAGCAAAAAGGCCACCAGCAATACGCGCAGGAAGAAATCAACGCCATGATGTTGCGTTATGCGCAGGAAGGCTTGCAGGTTGGCCGGCTCAAGAGCGGTGACCCGGCGGTTTTCGGGCGTCTGTTTGAAGAAGCCACTTACCTCCTGGCCCACAATGTCGAACTGGAAATCATCAACGGCGTCAGCGCCGCCCTGGCTGCCTGCCTTGCGGGGGGCATCGCCCCGACCCTGCGCGATTGCGCCGCCGGCGCGCTGATCGTCTCCGCCCACCTGCGCGGCTCCCTTTTCAATGACGGCTGGATCGATCTCCTCAAGGACTTCCCCTACACCGTCATCGTCCTGATGGCCTGGAGCTTCGCCGGCAAAATCCGCGACGCCGCCCGCGCGCGCGGCATCCCCATGACGCTCCCCGCCGCTTTCGTCTCGCGCATCGACCGGGCAGACCAGATCACCATTCTCGGCTCACTCGGCGAGCTTGAAGAAATGGCGAAGCGCTGTGAAAAACCGGCGATATTGATCATCGGAGAAACCGTCGCCAGGGCGGAAGAAATGCCGTTTTCGGGAGTCAAACGGCATATATCAGAGAAGCGGCCTATTTAATGAGTAACCCCTTTGGGCTCTTGCGAATATATTGAGGCGGCATGATGCCACCTCTAAGACTGTTAAACACTACTTATGGCAACACAACCGAGAAATCCACGCTTTCCGCCATACGCAGATATCCAGCTCGATTTGGGTGAAGGTTGTCGCCGGGACCGCCGATGGTACTACCAAGAACAAATTCGGCTTTCATTTGCCCATTGGCAGGATTAAGCGTCACGGCGTCAAAATCCAATACACCATCAAAAACTCCTGAGTTACGGATGAAATCATTCAATGCTTTGCGCTTGGCGTCTTGTTCGGGAGTACCATGCGTCCCGACTTTGCTGCCCAGCGCCGTTGGCAGGGCGGCGCCGATAATACGAATGTCCGGATTGATGCGATGAACGTGGTTGACAACTGCCTTCGCCATCCCGTACTTCCTCAAAGGTCTTGTCAACCAAGCTGAAGTCATTGATGCCTTCGAGCCAGATTATTGCATTGACTCCGGAAAGAGACAGAACATCCCGATCTATGCGGTCCAGGGAAGCAGGGCCGCCGTTTGCCGGCTTCAGGGCCGAATATTCCTTGGGCCCAACTACCTCGTTGCCGCCAATGCCGGTGTTGATAACAGCAATAGAGTTGCCATAAGTCTTATGAAGTATGCGTGAAAAAGCGTCCGGCCAACGATCCTCTCCGTTCAATGTGCTGCTGGTACCATCAGTTATGGAATCGCCGAACGCGGCAATGACCCGAGTCGAAGCCGGAGCCAACATGTCAAGCGCGTCCAGGAAATACCAGGATGTACTGCTGTACGGTAAATTCGTCTCGCTTTTGTCGGCTCCGACCGTACCGGCCTTTGGCGCAGAAATATAAGAGGTATTGAGAGCCTTGGCATGCCAGGTCATCGGCCCACTTTCGCCTTTGATCACTGCTGTCCGGTTAAATAGTGAATAGATTCAATTGGTTATGTGGCATATCATTTGGAATAATGTACTCGGTAGCCGGAAAGGCTTGCTGCAAGGGCATCTTCTCGAACAGGGTGACCGACAAA
>BNUC01000080.1 GCA_025997075.1 Betaproteobacteria bacterium
GACGCCTCCCGATAAAAATCGAGAGTAAACCAGATTGGCTTAGGGTTTACAATACTACGTCATAACCGCTTGAATGTAAACGTTTTATTTCAACTGTTTACGACATCTGCGTATGCAATAGCCCTGATTAACCTGTAAATCAAATCTCCATTTCTCGCCCAATACCAGTATAATTCGCGTCCCTTGTGCCATACGAAGCTTCGTCTTCCGGCACATTAGCGCTTCGCAAACCTGATTGCATTTCAAAGCCTCCCTGCCTTCTGGTGTCGATGTATTGAACACCGCTCCGGCACAAAGCTTTTGTGCCGAAAAGTGCCGGATTCTCTAGCAGTTTCAGAGTCTATTTCAACTCTTTTTCTGGTTGGCGTCGCATTTTATCCGCGCCACGGCTGATTTTTCAGCGGCATCATGATGTTATACAGAAAGAGCTTTATGACTTTTGCAGAACTCGGACTTCACGAAATCCTTTTAAATACCCTGAACGCCGCCGCCTATAGAGTGCCCACGCCAGTCCAGGAACAAACCATTCCCGCCGCCCTGGCCGGTTATGACCTGATGGTCTCATCGCAGACCGGCTCGGGGAAAACCGCCGCCTTCATGCTTCCCGCATTACACCGTTTTATTGAGCAGGAACGCTCTGTTCAGACTACGCAGACTACGACTTCCAGCCGTACCTTGAATCAGGAACGGCAGTCGGCGCGTGCGCGCGGCAAGGACAGGTCGCGCTTTCAGCCGGCGCAACCCAGAATGCTGGTTCTTGCGCCGACCCGCGAGCTGGCTTTGCAGGTCACTGCTGCCGCCGACAAATATGCCGGGCCGGTTCGTCGTCTGAAAGCCGTATCGATTCTCGGCGGTATGCCTTATCCGAAACAGATGGAGTTGTTGGCGCGTAATCCGGAAATCCTGGTGGCCACACCGGGAAGACTGATCGATCACATGACATCGGGCAAGATCGATTTTTCGCGCTTGCAGATTCTCGTCCTCGATGAAGCTGACCGCATGCTGGATATGGGATTTATCGAAGATATCGAGAAGATCGCGGCCGCCACGCCAACCTCCCGCCAGACCTTGCTTTTTTCCGCCACGCTGGACGGCGCTGTGGGTCGAATCGCCCGTCAGGTAACGCGGGATGCACAGGTTATTCAGGTCGATACGCCGCAAACAAAACATGAAAACATCGAACAGCGCCTGCATTTCGTTGATGACTTGAAGCATAAAAACCGTCTGCTTGATCACCTGTTGCGCGATGCAAATATTGATCAAGCCATCGTTTTCACGGCCACCAAACGCGATGCCGATACCATTTGTGACCGTTTGAATATCGCCGGTTTCAACGCCGCCGCGTTACACGGTGATATGCCTCAGCGCTTCCGTAACCGCACACTCGACGCCATGCGTCGCGGGCAGGTGCGCATCCTCGTTGCCACCGATGTCGCCGCGCGCGGACTTGACGTGCCGACCATCACCCATGTTTTCAATTACGACCTGCCAAAATTTGCCGAGGATTATGTCCACCGTATTGGCCGGACCGGTCGCGCCGGCCACAACGGTCTCGCCATTTCGCTGGTCAATCATGCCGAACATTTCAATATTCGCAAAATCGAGCGTTTTACGAGGCAGCTCATTCCAGTCGAAGTCGTCGTCGGTCACGAACCTGTTCGACCCGCTCCGACGAGCCGTGGAAGGCCCGGTGAAAAAACCGGCGGAAAATTCAGCGCCAACGGAAAACCCGGCAATCGCCATACGCATAACGCGGGAAAACCCGGAGAAAGCCGCGGCAATGGGAAACTGGTTCCGGCCAGCCGCAATCATGCCCATGCCCCGGAATATTCAGGCAAGCCCGGCACGCAAAAAACTGACGGCGCGCCCGCCTCATATCCACACCGCGACAATCAGAAAAAATTCCACAAGAGCAAGTCCGGCGACAGCCGCCACGCCTACGGCTACAGATAAGCTTCCGTAGTCTGAGAATCGAGTGGAATGAATTACCGAGGAGATACAGGTTGAGTAACGGGCAAGCCGTTACTCAACCTGTATCTCCTTTTTGCGTTTGCTTGTCGGCTTATTCCGTTTTATAAATCATTGGTGGCACGCAGACACGTCCCGAGCCGCAGACAGTACAAATAGTACGGCAAGGCGTAGTCAACAAAGCAACACAGTCACCGATGATTTGGAAATGGAATTACGCTGGAAACATGGGATATGACTGTCTTGGACACCAATGTCGTTTCCGAGGCTAGCAAGAAATTAGCGACAGGCCCTGTCTTTGCCCATATAAGCGGCTTGATGAGTACGCTCACGGCAACGGAACTTGCGCCTGCCTTCAAGAAGGTTACGCTGGCAGTGGCCGAATTATGCGAAGCCGGTGAAAAAAGCGCAGTCTGTACGTAACCTTTCATGGCGCTGAGTTTCCTGTCTCTTTCCGTGATTCCTGAACTTAAACTGACTGATCAGGGCTACATCGGCATCACGAGCGGCGGAAAACTGTCACTGTTTATTTAGCAAGCCTCCAACCCTCACCCCAGCCCCTCTCCCGCAAGCGGGCGAGGGGAGTTTATGACCCTTCTCCCCGCAGCGGGGAGAAGGTGGCCGAAGGCCGGATGAGGGGTTCCCTACATTTCAGTATTCCATGAAAATGCGCTGCAATTCCTTGCTGTCGTTGGTGGCGGTCAGGGCCACGGTTGCCAGGATACGGGCTTTTTGCGGATTGAGGTCATGCGCCACGATCCAGTCGTACTTGTCGTCCGGCTGTTCGCCATTGCGCAGCACAAAGCCGCCGGCGTTGACGTGCGACGAGCGGATGATCTGCAATCCCTTGCCGCGCAATTCCTGCAATACCGGAACCAGGGTGGCGGCAACCGAGCCGTTGCCCGGACCGGCGTGAATGATCGCCTTGGCGCCGGCGTTGGCGAAGGCGCGGTAGGCCGTGTCGTTGACATTGCCGCCGGCATAAGCAATTTCGACGAGCGGCAGGGTGTCGATCTTGTCGATGTCGAACTCGGAGTTAGTGGTATGGCGCTTGTCGAGCTTGCGGAACCAGTAGTTCTTTCCTTCGACGACCATGCCCAGCGCGCCCCAGGGGCTTGCGAACGCGTTGGGACGAACATTGATCATCTTGCTCACGTCGCGGCCACTGTGGATTTCGTCGTTCAACACGACAAACGTGCCCTTGCCGCGCGCGTCCTTGCTGCCGGCGACGGTGATGGCGCTGTACAGGTTGAGCGGGCCATCGGCCGACATGGCCGTGCCCGGACGCATCGAGGCGACGACGACGATCGGTTTTTCGGTTTTGATCACCAGGTTCAGGAAGTAGGCGGTTTCCTCGGTCGTGTCGGTGCCGTGGGTGATCACGATGCCGTCGACGTCATCCTGTTTGACCAATGCGGAGATGCGCTTGCCGAGGGTCAGCAGGTTGTCGTTGCGCAAGCTTTCCGAGCCGACCTGGAAGACCTGCTCGCCGCGCACGTTGGCGACCTTGGCCAGTTCCGGCAGGCCGATGATCAGCTTGTCGACGGGCACCTTGGCGGATTGGTAAGAAGCGCTGTTGGTGACATCGGCGCCCGCGCCGGCGATCGTCCCGCCCGTGGCGAGGATGACCACGTTGGGTTTGTTCTGGGCAAAGACACCGCCGCTTAACAGCATGGCGGAGGCTATTGCCAGAATCCATTTTGTAGATGTTTTTTTGAACATGTTTCGTCCTTTCGAAAGTGATTGATGGATCGGCGAGATTCGCCGCCATCGAGGTCCAAGCATGGAATGTACCAACCTTTGCCACCCTGACAGAGTCACATTTGTTCAGTGGTCCTGTCTGACATTCGAGCTGGCGGATCGGCGAAGATACAGATGTACAGAAATCCGGATGACGATTCTCAGGCGTCTGTACCTGATCCCATTTCTAAATTGCTGGTGACTGCCACCAGTCGGGAAAGCATGCTCCGGGAGAGATCGAATAGCAAGTGAAGGTTAAGAACGAGATGATGATTCTGGATCAGTTCATGTTCCAGTCAGGAAAGCGCGTTTTTGGCGAGGTCGAATAGCAAACGCGTAGGGGGGAAAGCGAAGTGGCTCCCGCTGTCCACCCAGCGCTTACGCTAAAAGCAGAAATACCGTCGGGCGCTTGTCGATGTCCGGGAGAGCTTGGCGCTTCCAGTCGCTGCTAGGCATCGTTATGATGTACTGGCTGGGCAGGGTGAGGTCGGTGGCGATGCCGATGCGGGTCTGCGGCGAACAAATGGCGAGCAGCGACTCGAACAGGCGCCGGTTGCGGTAAGGGGTCTCGATGAATAATTGGGTTCGGCCGGCCCGCCGGGAATCGCCTTCGAGTTCCCGGATGCGCTTGCTGCGTTGGTCGTCCTTGGCCGGGAGATAGCCGTGGAACGCGAAGTTCTGCCCGGAAAGCCCGGAGCCCATCAGGGCCAGCAGGAGGGAGGAGGGACCAACCAGCGGAGCCACCGGAACGCCGGCCTCATGCGCCAGAGCGACCAGTGCCGCGCCCGGATCGGCCACGGCGGGGCAACCGGCTTCCGAGATCAGGCCGATATCCTGGCCGGCGAGCAGGGGAGCAATGAGTTGCGGGAGTTTGTCCGCAGGCGTGTGTTCGTTGAGTTCCTGGATGTCTATTTGTTGCAGCGGCGATTCTGACGGCAGGGATTTCAGGAAAGCTCGGGCCGATTTTGCGTTTTCGGCGATGAAATACTGTAAGCGCGCCGCTTGCCGGATGACCGGTTTCGGGAGAACTTCCCGCACGGGCGAAGGGCCGAGTGGTACCGGAATCAGGTAAAGCGTGCCGACGCTCATCGGACGCTTCCTCTCATAACACCGGACATCCCGCTTCCCTGAGCAGATCGCAAAGCGCAATCAGCGGCAGACCGATCAGGGCGTTCGGGTCGTCCCCCTGCAGACGGGCGATGATGGCGATGCCGAGTCCTTCCGACTTTGCCGCGCCCGCGCATTGGTAAGGCTGCTCGCGGCGCAGGTAGTCCTCGATTTCCCTGTCGCTTAAGTCACGAAAAGTGACCCAGGTCGGGACGCCGCGTAGCCGCGCCTGTCCGCTGCGGGCGTCGAGCAGGCACAGTCCGGTGAAGAAGTTGACCGTCCGGCCGCGCATCGTCCGCAATTGCCCGACCGCGTTATCGTGCGTGCCCGGTTTGCCGTAAACCCGTCCGTCCAGAATGGCGACCTGGTCGCTGCCGATGATCAATGCCTCCGGGAACTGTGGGACCACGGCGCGGGCCTTGGCTTCGGACAGCCTGAGCGCCATGTCCTCCGGAACTTCGTCCGGCAAGGGCGATTCGTCGGTCTGTGGATCAGCGGTATCGAAGGGAAATCCGAGCCGGCCGAGCAGTTCGCGGCGAAACGGCGAGGTCGATGCCAGAACAATTTGTTCGCGGGTCATGGGAAGATAGAAAAAAATCCTGGCGTTTTCGCGGCAAGATTCAAAAAAATGAAAAAATCCAGAGGGTTGCGTGAATGGCTTTAAGCAAATGATTTTGACTTCGGGAAATGAAAATAATATCATGCGCGCCTTATGTCGCAACGGGTCGTAATTGATAGCCTGGTTTTTGTACGAGAAGGCGGTTTGCTCCAGGGCGAATTGCCGGTGGCCGGTCTGGCGCGGGCGCTCGATATGCTGGCCGACACGGCCGGCGAGTTGAGTTATCGCGTGCAAGGCCGGATGGGGCCGAAAACAGGTCAGAGCAGCAGGCCGCAATTGTTTCTGGAAGTAGACGGTTCGTTGTCCGTGTGTTGTCAGCGTTGCCTCGAAGGAATTGACTATCCGGTCAGGATTCGCAGTCTGCTGGAACTGGTCAAGGATGGAGAAGAATTGACGCAAGAGGAAATCGAGGATGATTCGAAGGATTTCCTTTCGGCGCAAAAGGAACTCGATGTCGTGGAGTTGATCGAGGACGAGATCATTCTTGATCTTCCCGTGGCGCCGCGGCATGAAAACTGTGTGTTGCCCGATACAGGCGGATTGTCGAAGAAGGCGGAGAAAGTGGAGAAGGTTTCCCCTTTTTCCGTGCTGAAAGACCTGAAGGGTAAAGTGCGATAAATTTGAAAATGGAGTAAAAAAATGGCCGTTCAGCAGAACAAGCAATCCCCGTCCAAGCGCGGCAATCGCCGTTCGCATGATTTTCTGACCAACCCGCCACTGGCCATCGAGCCGACGACCGGTGAGGTACATCTGCGTCACCATGTCAGCCCCACGGGCTACTATCGGGGCAAAAAAGTAGCTAAAGGTTCCGCTGAATAAGATTCTGGAACCAGGCAGGTTGAATCCCGTGGGTGGTATGGGTGAGCAGCCTGCCTTTTCTTTAGCCATCACTGGATGACTGTTACTGTCGCTATCGACTGCATGGGCGGGGATCATGGTCCCGAGGTCACCGTGCGGGCGGCGCTGGAATTCGTGCGCAAGCACGATGATGTCCGGGCCATTCTGGTAGGCATCGAGGAGAAGATCCATCCGTTTCTCGGAAACGTCGACGGCTTGTCTCTCGTGGTCCGGCACGCCAGCGAAGTGGTGACCATGGACGAATCGCCGGCGCTCGCAATCCGCAACAAGAAGGATTCGTCGATGCGGGTGGCTCTCGATCTGGTCAAGAGCGGCGAGGCCGACGCCTGTGTGTCGGCCGGCAATACCGGCGCGCTGATGGCCATTTCCAGGTTCGTCCTCAAAATGTTGCCGGGCATCGACCGGCCGGCGATCTGCGCCATTCTGCCGACTGTCTCGGGCCATGTGCATGTCCTTGATCTGGGCGCCAACGTCGATTGCTCGCCGGAGCACCTGTTGCAGTTTGGCATCATGGGGGCGTCGCTGGTGGGGGCGATCGAGCACAAGGATCGTCCGACGGTAGGCATTCTCAACATCGGCGAGGAAGACATCAAGGGGAACGATGTCGTCAAGCGCGCCGCCGATTTGCTGAAAGATTCCGGTTTGAATTTCGTCGGCAATGTCGAGGGCGACGGTTTGTTCAAGGGCGATGCCGAGGTGGTCGTCTGCGATGGTTTTGTCGGCAACGTCGCGCTCAAGGCTTCCGAAGGACTGGTCCAGATGCTGGCCAGCTTCCTGCGCCAGGAGTTTGGACGCAATCTGCTGACCCGGTTCGCGGCGCTGGTCGCCTTGCCCGTTGTCAGGCATTTCAAGCATCGTGTGGACCCTCGCCGCTACAACGGCGCCTGTTTGCTGGGCTTGCGGGGTATCGTGCTGAAAAGCCATGGATCGGCCGATGTTTTATCTTTTGACAACGCCCTTGATCGCGCGGCGGATATGGTTCGGAGCGGTGTTCTGGAGCGCATTGCCTTGCGCGTTGCCCAACAAGCCGGACAGCAGGCAAATCAGGAGAGTATTTAGTATGTATGCCCGTATCACAGGCACCGGCAGTTATCTGCCGGGATTGCCCGTCAGTAACGACGACCTCGTCCGGCGCGGCGTCGATACGAGCGACGAGTGGATCATTACCCGTACCGGAATCAGGGCGCGCCATCTTGTCGAGCCCGGTCGCATGACCTCGGATCTCGCGTTTGAAGCCAGTTGCCGCGCGCTCGAAGCCGCGGGATGCAAGGCGTCCGAACTCGATCTGATCATTGTGGCCACGACCACGCCCGATTTTATTCTTCCGAGCACGGCGTGTCTGCTTCAGGCCAGGATCGGCAATGTCGGCGCCATGACTTTCGACGTGCAGGCGGTGTGCGGCGGTTTCATGTATGCCTTGAGTATCGTCGAAAAATTCATTCGTTCCGGCAGTCACAAAAAAGCGCTCGTCGTTGGGGCGGAAGTCATTTCGCGCATTCTGGACTGGCAGGACCGTGGCACCTGCGTGCTGTTCGGCGATGGCGCGGGTGCTGTCGTCGTCGAGGCTTCCGAGGCTTACGAGGCTTACGATACGCCGGGGATACTGTCCACGGTAATGCGCGCCGACGGTTCGCATCATGGTATCCTTTCCGTTGCGGGACAGATTTGTGGCGGGCAGATCGTCGGGGATCCGTTCCTGCGCATGGATGGTCAGGCCGTTTTCAAATTCGCTGTGCGTGTTTTGTCCGAAGTCGCCCACGAATGCTGTGACAGCGCGGGGATTTCGCCGTCCGGGATCGATTGGCTGATTCCGCACCAGGCCAATATTCGCATCATCGAGTCGACAGTCAGGAAGCTCAATCTGTCCATGGATAAAGTCGTGGTCACTGTGGATCGTCATGGCAACACCTCGGCGGCCTCCATTCCGCTGGCGCTGGATGTGGCGGTTCGCGACGGGCGTATCCGGCGCGGGCAGAAGATCCTGCTCGAAGGCGTGGGCGCCGGAGTGACCTGGGGCGCTGTGCTGCTTCAGTTCTAAAAGGGGAAAATTATGGCGTTCGCTTTCGTATTTCCGGGGCAGGGATCCCAGTCGGTCGGGATGATGGGCGCGTATGGTGATTCGGCGGTCGTGCTTTCCACTTTTGACGAAGCCTCCGAGACGCTGAATCAGGATTTGTGGCAGCTCGTCGTCGACGGGCCTGCGGAACTCTTGTCTCAGACCGTCAATACGCAGCCGCTGATGTTGACCGCCGCGATCGCGGCCTATCGCTTGTGGCTGGACAAGGGCGGCAGACGGCCCGCCGTGGTGGCCGGGCACAGTCTGGGCGAATACTCGGCGCTGGTCGCCGCCGGCGTCATCGCTCTCAAGGATGCCGTTCCGCTGGTGCGCCTGCGCGCGACCGCCATGCAGGAAGCCGTTCCGGTCGGGGTCGGGGCGATGGCGGCGATTTTCAACCTGGATGATGACAAGATTCGTGAGGCTTGCGCCGAGGCCGAGGCTGAGGTCGGCGCGGGACAGGTTGTCGAACCCGTCAATTTCAACGCTCCTGAACAGACGGTCATTGCCGGCAGCAAGGCCGCCGTCGAGCGCGCTTGTCAGGGTTGCAAGTCACGGGGCGCAAAACGCGCCGTGCTGTTGCCGGTCTCCGCCCCTTTCCATTCCTCGCTGATTCGTCCCGCGGCGGACAGACTGGCCGCACGTCTGGCCGAGATCAACTTCAATACGCCGGGAATTTCGGTGGTCAACAATGTTGACGTCGCTGTCGAGACGGACCCGGTGAAGATTAAAGACGCGCTTGTTCGCCAGGCCTATTCGCCCGTGCGCTGGGTCGAAGCCGTTCGGAAGATTGCCGCCATGGGCGTCACCGATGTTGCGGAATGCGGTCCCGGCAAGGTTCTCGCGGGCCTTGTCAAACGCTGTGCCGACGGACTCAATGGAATCGCCTTGTGCGATGCTGCTTCGATCGAAGCCAACCTTAACCTGGAGTGATTCATGTATCTGAAAGACAAAATCGCACTTGTTACCGGAGCCGCGCAAGGTATCGGCGCGGCGATTGTGCGTGAACTTGGTCGTCACGGCGCGACGGTCATCGGCACGGACATCAACGAAAAGAACGCGCAACGCATCGACGCGGCGCTGGCCGAAGCCGGAATTCCGGGGCGCGGCATCATCATGGACGTGCGCGATCCGGCCCAGATCGAGGCGGGAATCGCGCTGATCGAAAAGGAATACGGCGCTATCTTCGTGCTGGTCAACAACGCGGGAATCACGCGCGATAACCTCGCCATGCGCATGAAAGACGAGGAATGGGACGCGGTGATCGATACCAACCTCAAGTCGGTCTTTCGCCTGAGCCGCGCGGTGATGCGCGGGATGATGAAGGCGCGCGACGGTCGCATCATCAATCTTTCGTCGGTGGTTGGCTATGCCGGCAACGCCGGACAAGTTAATTACTGCGCCTCGAAAGCGGGCGTGGCGGGCATGGCGCGCTCGCTGGCGCGCGAACTGGGCAGCCGGAACATCACCGTCAATTGCGTGGCGCCCGGATTCATCGATACCGACATGACCCGAGCCCTGAAAGAAGAGCAGCGAGCGGCGATGGTGGCCACCGTCCCGCTGGGTAGGCTGGGTCAGCCCGAAGATGTGGCCGCGGCCGTGGCTTTCCTGGCATCGCCTGGAGGTGCTTACATCTCCGGTTCGACGATCCACGTGAACGGTGGCATGTACATGAGTTGAAGCCCGTAAGGGCCGCGGGCGATGGCCTGTTTGCCCGCTAGTTGGTAAGAGTCGGTCAGTTTGCTAAAATATGTTGATTTTGTCTCACACATGAACCTTTAAAAGGAATCCTTAATGGAAAATATCGAACAACGTGTCAAAAAGATCGTTGCGGAACAACTTGGCGTGAATGAAGCGGATATCAAAAATGAATCTTCATTTGTTGACGATCTCGGCGCGGATTCGTTGGATACCGTTGAGTTGGTCATGGCGCTGGAGGAGGAATTTGAATGCGAGATTCCGGACGATGAAGCTGAAAAGATCACCAGCGTCCAGCAGGCCATCGACTACGTCGTCAGCCACAAAAAGTGATTCCTTGGAAAAACGTCTGTGGACGGAGTGATCGTCCGCAGGCGTTTTGCTTTCCGGACTGATTTTCCTTTCATTCCTTTCGCGCATTTCGTGCTTTCCCGGAGAATAAATTGACACGTCGCAGAGTCGTCATCACTGGTCTTGGCATCGTTTCACCGGTGGGTAATACCGTTGAACAAGCCTGGCAAAACATTCTCGCGGGTCGCTCGGGGATTGACCGGATCATGAAGTTTGATGCTTCCCCGTTTCCAGCCCGGATTGCCGGCGAAGTCAAGGACTTCGACATTACCCAATACCTTCCGGCGAAGGATGCGCGGCGCATGGATAAGTTCATCCACTACGGCATGGCGGCGGGCATCCAGGCGGTCAGGGATGCCGGTCTCGAAGCGCATCCGGCGGACGGGGAGCGGATCGGCGTTTCCATCGGCTCGGGGATCGGCGGCCTGCCGATGATCGAGGCGACCCGCGATGAATTCGTGGCTACCGGGCCGCGCAAGATTTCACCATTTTTTATCCCCGGCTCGATCATCAACATGATTTCCGGCAACCTGTCGATCATGTACGGCTACAAAGGTCCGAACATCACCATGGTCAGCGCCTGCTCCACGGGAACGCACAGTATTGGCGACGCGGGGCGTCTGATCGAATACGGAGATGCGGACATCATGATTGCTGGTGGCGCCGAGTGCGCGGTTTCGCCGCTCGGCCTGGGTGGTTTCTGCGCGGCTCGCGCATTATCGACGCGCAACGACGACCCGAAGACCGCCAGCCGTCCGTGGGACAAGGATCGTGACGGTTTTGTCATGGGCGATGGAGCCGGCGTGATGGTTCTTGAGGAGTATGAACACGCCAGGGCGCGCGGCGCCAGGATTTACGCTGAACTGGTCGGATTCGGCATGAGCGCCGACGCCCACCACATGACCGCGCCCTGCGAAGACGGAGAGGGCGCTGCCCGGTGCATGGCCAATGCCTTGCGCAATGCGCGGGTCAATATCGACGAGGTGCATTACCTCAATGCGCATGGCACCTCGACGCCGCTGGGTGATGTCGCCGAGACAGTCGCCGTCAAGCGCGCGTTTGGCGATCATGCGAAAAAGCTGGTGGTCAACTCGACCAAATCGATGACCGGCCACTTGCTGGGCGCGGCGGGCGGCATCGAGGCGGTGTTCTCCACGCTGGCCGTTCACAATCAGGTTTCGCCGCCGACCATCAACATTTTCAATCAGGATGAAGCCTGCGATCTCGATTATTGTGCCAATGAGGCGCGGCAGATGAAGATCGAGGTAGCCATCTCAAATTCCTTCGGCTTCGGCGGAACCAACGCCTCCGCCGTTTTCAGGCGAATTTAGACTTCCCGCATTTAGACTTCCCGGTCCGACGAGCGGTGCAGTTCCCCGTTTTCATCGAGCTGCGCCGCCGTTCATATTTTCTCATCGGCTCGGTCTGCGTCATGCATTGCGCGGCGGCCGTGGCATTTCTTTTCATGCCGTGGCCACTGCCCTTGCGGATCGCGTTGCTGATTGCTCTGGCAGTTTCGCTGCTCTATGCGCTTCGTCCTTCGCGCATAGTCTCCCTGCGCTTCCACGGAAACGGCGTTCTCGAATGCGCTCTATCGAACGGGACGCGCCTGCCGGCAAGCCTGCTTTCCGATACCACCGTTTTTTCCTGGCTGGTGGTGTTGCGCCTCAGGGTGGAGGGTGAAAAAGGAAAGATTTCCCTGCCGCTTTTCCCGGATCACATGTCACGCGAGGAATTCCGCCTCCTGCGCCTGTGTCTGCGCTGGGGCGTCAATTCCTCGAACGGTTCAACAGATTTGCAATGATGCTAAGCCGGACAAGCCGGAACCAAACAGGTGATGGTGGAATTTCTTAGTCCCACAATCAATTTTCTGGTTCTCTGTGTTAAGGGACTTCCTGAAAGAAGTTATATAAAAAAATTGTGTCTCCTGTTCATCATCATCCTGGCCGGCTCGCCGTCGCCGGTTGGCATATCATGAACTTTGCATCAACTCCAGCAAAATCAGAAAGATAGACGAAAAAATCGCGGATCGGACGCTAACTTCTGTTAAAATCACGGGCTCTGAAAAATTAAAAAATTGCTGGCGAGGTAGGGCGGCAGTAGTACCCATCAGATTGCCCAACCGAGCCGTTTTTCGTTGTTTGTCCGTTGATTGGGGTAGTTATGTCGAATAAATCTGTTTATGTGTTCGGTCCGTCGAAGACCGATGGCGCCGCCGATATGAAAAATATTCTGGGCGGCAAGGGGGCCAACCTCGCCGAAATGTGCCGCCTGGGCATTTCCGTTCCTCCGGGCCTGACCATCAGCGCGGAAGTCTGTACCGTCTATACCGAACAGGGGGCCGATGCCGCCAGGAAATTGATCGAAGCCGAAGTTCTCGCGGGCGTCGCCTTCATCGAAAAGGAGTTGGGCAAGACGTTCGGCAATGCCGCCGACCCGCTGCTGGTTTCCGTGCGTTCCGGTTCTCGCGCCTCGATGCCGGGCATGATGGACACCATCCTCAATCTGGGCCTCAACGAAGAAGCGATCAAGGGCCTGGTCGCCAAGTCGGGCAACGAACGTTTCGCCTGGGACTCCTACCGCCGCTTCATCCAGATGTACGGCGACGTGGTCATGGGCCTGAAGCCGGTGTCCAAGGAAGACCACGATCCCTTCGAGGAGATCATCGACGAGATCAAGGCGAAGAAAAAGGTCGAACTCGACACGCAGCTTGGCGTCGATGACCTCAAACAGATGGTTACCGAATTCAAGGCGCTAATCGTCAAGCGTCTCGGCCGTGAATTTCCGGACGATCCCTGGGAACAACTGTGGGGCGCGATCATGGCCGTGTTTGAAAGCTGGAACAACGACCGCGCCAAGCTCTACCGCAAGATGAACGACATCCCCGATTCCTGGGGCACGGCGGTCAACGTCCAGTCGATGGTCTTCGGCAATCTCGGCGACAAGAGCGGCACCGGCGTGGCCTTCACCCGGGACGCGGCCTCCGGCGAAGACATTTTCAACGGCGAATTCCTGGTCAACGCCCAGGGCGAGGATGTCGTGGCCGGCATTCGCACGCCGCAGCAGATCACCCTGGAAGGCTCGCGCCGCTGGGCCAAGCTTGCCCAGGTCAGCGAAGAGGATCGCCACAGCAAATATCCGTCGATGGAAGAACTGATGCCGGAAATCTACCAGCAGCTTCTGAAGACGGAAACGACGCTGGAGAACCACTACAAGGACATGCAGGACATCGAGTTCACCATCCAGGAAGGCAAGCTGTGGATGCTGCAAACCCGCTCCGCCAAACGGACCGGCGCGGCCATGGTGCGCGTGGCGATGGAGATGCTCGAACAGGGCATGGTCGATGAAAAGACCGCCGTGCTGCGTGTGACCCCGGAACGCCTCAACGAACTGCTGCACCCGGTGTTCGATCGTACCGCGCTGAAGAGCGTACATGTCATCGCCAACGGCCTGCCGGCCTCGCCGGGCGCATCGACCGGCCAGATCGTGTTTTTCGCCGACGAAGCCGAGCAATGGGTGCAGAACGGGCTCGATGTCATTCTGGTGCGTCAGGAGACCTCGCCGGAAGACCTGCGCGGCATGGCTGCGGCCAAGGGGATTCTGACCGCGCGCGGCGGTATGACCTCGCACGCCGCCGTGGTGGCGCGCGGCATGGGCAAGTGCTGCGTTTCGGGCGCCGGAGCCATCCGCGTCGATCCCAAAGCGCGGACGATGACCGTGGGCGAAAAGGTGTACAAGGAAGGCGACTGGATTTCGCTCGACGGATCGACTGGCCTGGTTTATGAAGGCAAGATTCCGACGATGGACGCGGACCTTTCGGGCGATTTCGGCAAGCTGATGGACATTTCCGAGCGCTACAAGCGACTGGCCGTGCGCGCCAACGCCGATACGCCGGAAGACGCCCGCGTGGCGCGTAATTTCGGCGCCATCGGCATCGGCCTGTGCCGTACCGAGCACATGTTCTTCGAAGGCGACCGCATCAAGGCCGTGCGCGAGATGATTCTGGCCAAGGACGAAGCCGGCCGCCGCCGCGCGCTGGCCAAGCTGCTGCCGATGCAGCGCGGCGACTTTGAAGGCATCTTCACGGCCATGGATGGCCTGCCCGTCACCATCCGTCTGCTCGATCCGCCGCTGCATGAGTTTTTGCCGCACGACGACGGCAACCAGCGCGAAATGGCCATCGAAATGGGCCTGACCTACGAAAATATCAAGCATCGCGTCGACGACCTCAACGAAGCCAATCCGATGATGGGTCTGCGCGGCTGCCGTCTGGGCATCACCTATCCGGAAATCACCGAGATGCAGGCGCGCGCCATCTTCGAAGCGGCGCTCAACGTCAAGGTCAAGGGCATCACCCCGAAAGTCGAGATCATGATTCCGCTGGTCGGCACGGTGCGCGAGTTCAACTCGCAGGCCAAGGTGATCCGCGATACGGCCGAAGCCGTGTTCGCCGAGCGCAGTTCGACGATCGAATTCATGATCGGCACCATGATCGAAACACCGCGCGGCGCCCTGGTGGCCGACAGCATCGGCAAGCAGGCCGAGTTCTTCTCCTTCGGCACCAACGATTTGACGCAGATGACGCTCGGTTTCTCGCGCGACGACGTGGGCAAATTCCTGCCGAGTTACCTGAAAGCCGGCATGTACGAAACGGATCCGTTCCAGTCGATCGACCAGAAAGGCGTCGGCCAGTTGGTCAAGATGGCTGTCGACAAGGGCCGTTCGGCGCGTCCGACTATCAAGCTGGGCGTTTGCGGGGAGCATGGCGGTGATCCGGCCTCGGTGGAATTCTTCCATCGCGCCGGGCTCGATTACGTAAGCTGCTCGCCCTTCCGCGTGCCCATTGCGCGTCTGGCCGCCGCGCAGGCCGCTATTACTAACGCGTAGGGCGGAAAAGCGAAGCGCCTTGTGCCGGATGTGATGACGCATTCGTTGCCTGGGCAACACCAAACCCCGCCGGTTCGATGAATCGGCGGGGTTTTTTCAATTCCTCCCCCCTCGTGGGGGAGGATGCCCGAAGGGCAGGAGAGGGGCGGCGATTCGGCACGAAACACAGCCGGAACATGCCCAACCCTCCCCCTGTCCCGCCTGCCCGGATTACAAATACCCTACCGGAATTGCGATAACGGTTTCGGTGATGGGTAAGTGGGTCTGGGCCTGACAGATGACGGCGCCGTGGCCTATGGGCGTTTTTAAGGCTTTCAGCGTGCTGAAAGCGGTGATGTCGCTCTTGCCGGGGTTGGATTTTTTCTTGATTTCCACCGGGTACAAGGCGCTGCTTTCCTCGATCAGCAGGTCGACTTCCTTGCCGTCGCTGTCACGGTAGAAGTACAGCTTGGGCAGGGTTCCGTTGTGCCAGTAGCTTTTGATGATTTCAGACACGACGTAGGTCTCGAACAGGGCGCCGCTCATCGCGCCCGTTTCCAGCACTTCCGGGGTTTTCCATCCAGTCAGATAACATGCCAGCCCGGTGTCCATGAAGTACAGCTTCGGCGTTTTCACCAGGCGCTTGCTTATGTTGCGCGCGTACGGCGGCAACAGATACACCAGCCCCGAAGTTATCAACAACGACAGCCAGGCCTTTGCCGTGGGCTGCGAAATCCCGACATCCCCGGCCAGGTCGGCATAGTTGAGCAACTGGCCCGTGCGTGCGGCCGCGGCTTTGATATACGTCAGGAAATTCAGCTCCGATGAAATGGCCGACAAGCCCTTGATGTCGCGCTCGATATAGGTTTGCACATAGGCGTCGTAAAACAGTTGCCAGTTGTCCGGGCCGGCCTGATAAAGCCTTGGAAACGAGCCTTTCCAGATCAACTCGTAAGTCTTTTTCAGCGACTGGGGCAGGGGGTCTTTGGGCCATTTATTCGTGGGAAGAAACGGCTTGCTCTGCGGACGCCCGAGTTTTTCTCCCTGAGAGAACCCTTGCAGGCGCAGGATTCCGACCCGCCCGGCGAGACTCTCGGAAACGCCTTTCATCAGATGGAACTGCTGCGAACCCGTCAGCCAAAACAAGCCGCTGTCTCCGGGACGCTCGTCAACGATGGCTTTGATGTAGGACATCAGGCAGGGCGCATACTGGATTTCATCGATCAGCACCGGCGGCGCAAAACGTTGCAGGAACAGCGCCGGATCGTTGAGAGCCAGTTCGCGATTCTCCAGCGTGTCCAGAGAAACGCAAGTCCGCTCGCTCCCTTCACCGTTCTTGAACACCGTCGTCTTCCCGACCTGCCGTGGTCCTGTCAGCATGACCACCGGAAAGAAACGGCTGGCTTGGGCAATGCTGCTTTCGATGGTGCGTTTGATATAGGGCATGGTGTGGATTATCTGCTAATCTAAAATCGTATTTTACATTGGCAGAATGTCCGGCGCGTGTCAAGCGCCCACAGCCCAATCTATACAGACTAGAATGCGGATTTTCAGGACTAAGTACATGTTCAACAATAACAATTACAAATAAAAGAAATAGTCTGTTATGATCCACCTGTGGAAGGAGAGGATCCGATGGACAAACCGATCAGTTATAAAGATTACTTTGCGGTATTGAGGCC
>BNUC01000081.1 GCA_025997075.1 Betaproteobacteria bacterium
AAGGCGCGACATGCCGCCGCCTCGACGGGACTGCCGGCCCTGGCCGACGATTCCGGGCTGTGTGTGCACACACTCAGTGGCCTGCCCGGTGTTTGCTCGGCCCGTTATGCCGGCGAGCCGAAGTCCGATCAGCGCAATAACGAAAAGTTGATTGCCGACCTCGCGGGAAAAACAGACCGGCGCGCGCACTACGTCTGCGTGCTGGTCTTCGTTCGCCATGCCGACGATCCGCAGCCAGTTATCACCGAAGGCGAGTGGCATGGCGAAATCGTCGATTCCCCGCGCGGCGAAGGCGGCTTTGGCTATGACCCCTACTTCTTTCTCCCCGATGTCGGCATAACCGCCGCCGAACTCGACGCCGCCGAGAAAAACCGCCGATCGCACCGTGGACAAGCCTTGGCGTTGCTTGTGGATCGGCTGAAAACCTGGTGCGCATGACTGGGCGAAAAACCGCGCGCATCATTCCGATCCGGTCTATGGTGTCAGTAAAAACAAATTTGGCTGCAGCGCTCGGCACGCTGGATTTCCGCGCGCCGCTGCCGCTCTCGCTCTACGTCCACATTCCCTGGTGCGTGCGCAAGTGCCCCTATTGTGATTTCAATTCGCACCCGCTGCGCGGCACGCTGCCGGAAGCCGAATACATCGCCGCGCTGATCGCTGATCTCGAATCGGCGCTGCCGCTTGTCTGGGGACGCCGGATCGTCAGCGTCTTTTTTGGCGGAGGCACACCGAGCCTGCTTTCCGCCACGGGGCTGGATACGCTGCTCAGCGCCATTCGTACCCGACTGCCGCTCGTCAGCGACGCGGAAATCACGCTGGAAGCCAATCCCGGCGCCGTTGAAGCCGGCAAGTTCGCCGCCTTCCGCGACACCGGCATCAACCGCCTGTCGCTGGGCATTCAGAGTTTCAACCCGGAACACCTCAATGCCCTGGGCAGAATTCACGATGCCGACCAGGCGCGGCAGGCTACCGCCCTCGCTGCCCGTCATTTCGACAACGTCAACCTCGATCTGATGTACGGCCTGCCTGGACAGACCGTCGCCCAGGCGCTTGCCGATACTGAGCAGGCGCTCACTTTCGCGCCGACTCATCTGTCTTGCTACCAGCTCAGCATCGAACCGAACACGGCGTTCGCCGCATCGCCGCCCACATTACCCGATCCCGACCTTTGCGCGGACATGCAGGAGGCTATTGAAGAGAAACTTGCCGGGGCCGGCTTCGTCCATTACGAGACCTCCGCTTTCGCCCGTCCCAACCGTCAATGCCGGCATAATCTCAATTACTGGACCTTCGGCGACTACCTCGGCATCGGCGCGGGCGCGCATGGCAAACTGACTTTGCACGATAGGGAAACCTGGGAAGTACGCCGGCAGATGCGCTGGAAGCAGCCGAAGCACTATCTGACCAGGACGGCTGCGGGTAATCCGTTGCAGGAAGAATTTTCGGTGGGCGCAAACGATCTGCCCTTCGAATTCATGATGAACGCTCTGCGCCTCAACGAAGGTTTCGATGTTGCGCTGTTCGAGGCACGCACGGCACAAGCACTGATTGCCGTCGAGACGACCCTGCGTCGTGCGGAAAACGACGGACTGCTCGTCTTCAACGCCGGGCGAATGGGTCGGATTACTCCGACCCGGCGCGGACAACGGTTTTTAAACCGCCTGCTGGAGATGTTCCTGGCGTAAGGAACGACGACGCAAGCCTCCGCCTAACAGACCGATCATGCCAACGCCCAACAGCGCCAGCGAACCGGGTTCCGGCACATCCGCGCCTACCGCGCCTACCGCAAGCAGAATGTTGTCGTTGGCGCAATTCTGGGTCCAGTGGATGTCGAACGCATCACCCATCCAACCCGCCTCGACCAAGAGAGCGATATCAAGACTGATTTCGTAGAAGAAGTGCTTGTCGCCCTGATAGGCGCCGTAGCCAGTTACATCGGTTGTGGTGTAATTACTGGAAGCGACCTGACCAATCCGTTCCCCGCCAGTCAATGACGTGGGATGTGCCCTGTCCGCGGCCGCGCTGCCAAGGCTCACTTCATTCCCGCTGGCATCCCAAAGGCCATAGGCCCATTCCGGATTTTTGTAAACTCCACCGAGCCGTCCGCCGTCAAAATTATTAACGACATTGATCCCCAGATCGAAGCTTCCATTCTTGCCGAAATCAAGGGCGAAATCGCCGGCGGCGAAAACATTGCCCGAAGGATCGTCGGGAGTCAACGGATTGTGACCAGTCACCAGCGCTATGAACAACTTGCCATCCCGATAGGCGGCATACATCGCCTCGGCATCATAGTCCTGGCCGCCATAACCGGGCGCCAGAAAAGTATTGGGACCGCCCGTCTGGTCCTCGACCACGGAATATACGCCGGGCACCGAAGATTCCCAAGTAGTCTTGTTAATCCCATCGATGAGGAAATCAGCAAAAGCGGAACTCGAAACAGTCGCGGCAAGAACGAAGGCGGGAAAGGCTTTCATGACGCACATCCAGAAATAGGACGGGCTTATTCTGGCATGTTGTCAAAAATCAGGCTGTGAATTACTCCTCACATTCCACATTATTTCTGCGCTTCAACCGCCTCGTAGAGTTCCTGTCGCAACGCCTCTGCGGGCCGTCCCTGGGCCTCGGCCAGGCGAATCTGGCGCATCAGTTCGGCAATCCGCGCCTGGACGAGGTTCCGGTCGTCGGGAGTCACCTTGGTCACCGGCACCGTTTTGCCTTTCTTCACCGGAACGCTCGTCTCCGGTTTTCTGGCCGACCGGCCCGTGGCGGTAATCTGCGCGCGCTCTCCACCGAACTGATTGCGCTTGGCCGTGATCACCATCGACTTCGGCTGATAGGGCAGCGGAACCGACCGCCTCGCCTGGCGCCGGGCGATGCTTTGGGCGCGCAGCTCATCGATCTTTTGGCGCAACCGGGCATGCAACTGCTCGCTGGACTGCCCCACCGCCTCGGCTTCACGAATCTTTTCCAGCAATTCCTCGATTTCGCTGGGCGCCGAGGCCGAACGTGACGGCACACCGAAATCCTCCTTGGGCGCCTTGACGGCAATCTCGAATTCCTCGGGCGAGGAAATCATCTTGCCCACGCGGTAATGATCGTAGCGCATGGCCAGGGTGAGCGCCGTATCATCCCAGTCGTTCCTCGACTTCGTATCCGCGCCTGTTTCGAGCAGCCGCTTTACCAGTTCATCACGTCCTTCGCGCGCCGCCATCATCAGGGGCGTTGAACCGTTGGGCGAGCGCGCGTTAACGTTGGCGCCCCGTTCGATCAGATAATTGACCAGTTCCTGATGACCGTTGAACACCGCATAGTGCAGCGCGCCCCAGTAGTTGCCGTCGCGGTTTATCGTGGCGCCATGTTCGAGGAGCCATTTGACCGCTTCCAGATGACCGTTCCATGCCGCCAGTTGCAGCGCCTGCTCACCGTTGCGATTGGCGCGTCGCGGATTGGCGCCGCGCTCGACGAACAGTTGCATCATCTCGATGTTGCCGTACCAGGCAGCGGTCATCAGTCCGGTGCCGAACTGCTGCCCGGAAAACTCGGGATCGAGTCCTTCATCCAGCCAGGCCCGTACCGTAGCGATGTCGCCGCGTTCCACCGCCCAACTGAACGCCACCGGGTCCGGCAAGGCCGCCAGCGCCTGACTCGTCAACAAACACAAACCGAACAACAATGCGCTGCCTTTTGCCAGAATTCTTCGCATCGAAATTTCCTTCGCCAACTGTTGCACAATACCCGCTGTCCCGCTTATAAATCGTAACGGCGATTTATAAGCGAAATCAACAGACCAGCAGAATCAACGGAACCCCATGTCACGCCCCTTGATTATCGCCCTTACGCTTTCACTTGTCCTGCACGGTGGCCTGCTGTTCACGAGCGCGTTTCGTTTTTCCCCGGCTCCTCCGCTTCCACCTCTGGGGCTGTTGGCCTCCCTGCGCTTGCCGCCAGATTTGGCAAAACTTCCCGAACCGCTCCCGGACACGGATACGCTGCTCAAGAATACGATCGAAGACGAACAACCGGAAACCCTCCCCATGCCATTGGAGGAAAAGCGCAAAACACCTTCGCCGACCCCTTCGCCCCTCCCCAATAAACGCGAAATGGAGACCGTCCGGAAAAAGCTGTCCGAATACGTTTTCTATCCCGAACAAGCCCGGCAGCTCGGCATCGAAGGAACGGTCACCCTGTTCGTCGAACTTGGCAATGACGGCCGCGTCGAAGATGTCCGCGTCGTCACCAGCAGCGGCTACCCGATTCTCGACAACGCGGCGATCAAGGGATTCTATGCAGTAGGGCGGCTCCCTGGAAAATCCGATTACTGGGATTATGCGTTCCGGCTGGAGTGATCCTGGAAACTGCGAGCCTTCACGGACTTTCACCACCTTGGCTTTTCAGCCAGTCCAGAAACAGGCGTATGCGCGGGAGAAGCGCGTCTTCCTTGCGGAAAATAGCGATATACGACTGCTTTGCCTTTACTATGCTTTCAAAAGGCGTGACCAGTGTGCCCGCCTTGATATCCGCCTGGATAAGATTTTTACGCCCCAGCGCGATGCCCAGACCATTTCTCGCCGCAACCATACTCAGCTCCAGCCTGTCAAAGCTATAACTGTTACTCGTGCCGATATTCCCCGTACCGGATTCCCGCGCCCAGTATTCCCATTCCGAAAAAAACTGTGAGTTGTGCCATACCATGTTATCGTGAAGGAACAGGCAGTCTTTCAACGCCGCGTGACCCAATTCATACAACTGTTTTCGTTTGGCATATTCCGGAGAACAAACCGGCACCAGCCATTCATCAAACAAAATGATGGAATCGGTGCCGGTATAGGCGCTGGTGCAGTAAAGAACGGCGATGTCAACACCTTCTGTTTCCATATCTATCAGATCGTTGCGGCAGCGAAGATGCAGGGAGATTTCCGGGTACTGTTCATGAAAGCTCCCCAGCCTCGGTGTCAGCCATATACCGGCAAATGACGGGGAACAGTGGACGGTGAGTATTCCGTAATCATGAATATGGTCAATACGGCCAATCTCTCTGCGCAACGCGCTAAGGTGCGAGGAGGCCATGTCATACAACAGTTGCCCCTCTTTTGTCAGGGTAAGTTTGCGAGGGTAACGGTGGAAGAGGGAAAGGCCCAATTCGTCTTCAAGCTGTTTGATGCGTTGGCTGACAGCCCCCTGAGTGATGTACATATCCGAGGCGGCCTTTGTAAAGCTCATATCGTGTTCCACAACGGACATGAAATAAGGGAGCTCGGGCAGGAAAGTGAAGAATTTTTCCCTTGGCATAATAATTCCTTTTGGAGGCGCGTATCCATTATATATTTGATCCGGCAACTCATCGGACGTTTTTGGATTACTTATTCTAATCCAGCCAATAGAAGAAATGGTTTGTTATATATCGAAACGCTTCTAACATACAACAAAATAAAAACGCCTGTACACGGCGGGAATCCCTTAACACCTGTCTAAGCCCAAGGAGGCATTATCATGAAAATTGGATGTCCAAAAGAAATCAAGAATAATGAAAATCGTGTAGGACTGACCCCGAATGCCGTTGCTTCCTATGTGGCCGCGGGTCATAGCGTATTCATTGAACAGGGAGCCGGACTGGGTTCAGCCTTGACTGACGCGGAGTATTTTGCCGCTGGCGCCAAAATTTTGCCTTCAGCGGATGCCGTTTGGGCTGAATCGGAAATGATAGTAAAGGTCAAAGAGCCGCTCGCTGTCGAATATCCAAAAATGCGGCCAAATCAACTGGTGTACACGTATTTCCATTTTGCCGCCAATGAACCTCTTACCAAAGCTTGCATTGAACGCAAAATTATAGCGCTTGCCTATGAAACAGTGCAGGAAGGGAATGCGCTGCCCTTGCTCAAACCCATGAGTGAAGTGGCGGGCCGCATGGCTTCCCTGATGGGAGCGTTTTATCTTGCCAAAAGCCAGGGAGGGCTCGGTCTTTTGCCCACGGGAGTGACAGGCGTGGCGCCGGCGCAGATTGTTATTCTGGGCGGCGGTGTTGTTGGCACAAACGCCGCGCGCATAGCCGCCGGGCTGGGCGCGGATGTAAGCATCCTCGATGTAAATTTGAACCGTCTTGAATATCTTGGCGAAATACTGCCGGCCAATGTTACTCCGCTGTTCAGCGATCCGGTCAGCCTTGAAGCGTGTTTGAAAAAAGCGGACATCGTAATCGGCGCGGTTCTCATTCCTGGCGCAATCGCTCCCAAGCTGGTCAAAAAATCGCATCTGCCCATGATGAAAAATGGAGCGGTTATTGTGGACGTGGCCATTGATCAGGGCGGTTGTTTTGAAACCTCCAAAGCCACTACACATAGTGACCCGGTTTATGTCATTGACGGCGTAGTGCATTATTGCGTGGCCAACATGCCTGGCGCGTACGCACGCACTTCCACATTTGCCTTGAATAACGCAACCATCCCTTATGGCCTGATGCTCGCCAACGAGGGGGTGGAAAAAGCCTGCCGTGAAAATGAGGCCCTGAAATGCGGGTTGAATATGTACAAGGGCAGTATTACCTATCAGGCGGTTGCCGATGCCTTTGCGCTGACTGACATTTATAAGCCGGCGGCTACTGTCATCGGTCAGGGCGTTTGACATTCCTGTCATGTATTTTTAACTTGGCGTCATATTATCATCAACGCTCAAAACCGGGAGATTTCCATGCAAGTTCAAACCGTCATACGCAATGCCAGAATCATAGATGGAGCGGGTACGCCCTGGTTCAGGGGTGATGTTGCCGTTGATCAAGGCAAGATTGCCGCCATGGGTGTTCTTCAGGGGCTGGAAGCCAAGGAGACGCTTGACGCTGGAGATAAATACCTGATGCCGGGGTTTATCGACGCACATACTCATTCCGATTTTGTGCTGCTGAAGAACCCCTCCGCCCTGTTCAAGCTCCGTCAGGGCGTTACCACCCAGTTAATTGGCGAATGTGGTTATAGCGCGGCGCCGGTTACTGATGAATCCGTCGTGCCTTATAGTCAATACATCGGCTTCCTCCGCGCGGGCGTGGAGCCTCAATGGACCTGGCGTTCCTTCAAGGAATGGCTTGACCATCTGGCCTCGCTGCCGCTGGGCACCAATGTGCGCAGCTATGTCGGTCATGCTACTGTCTGGATGAGCACGCTGGGTTTCACCTATCGCACTCCGACGCCTGAAGAAATGCAAAAAATGATCGCTCTGGTTGAGCGCTGTATGGACGAAGGCGCGTGCGGCATGACCTCCGGCCTGATTTACAGTCCTGGCATGTACTGCCCTCATGAAGAGATGAAAGAAATCATGCGCGGTCTTGTTCCAAAACGCGGCGTTTATGAAAGCCATATGCGTAATGAATCCTCCAGCATGCTTGACTGTGTAAAAGAAACCATTGACGTCGGTGAAGCCAATGGCATTCCGGTACAAATTGCCCATCATAAAGCCTGCGGGGTGAAAAACTGGGGCGCTTTGGAAAAATCACTGAAACTTATTGATGAGGCAAGAGCGCGCGGTGTGGATGTGACTTTTAACCAGTATCCCTACGATGCCGCAAGCACAACCTTGCGCGCGATCCTTCCCGGCTGGGTGCAGCAAGGCGGCGTCGATGCGCTTTGTGAGCGCCTGCAGTCGAAAGAGGTCAGAGAGCGCCTTACAGAAGAAGTGCTCCAGCGGGATTGCACATGGGATAATTTCTATGAAAATTCCAATGGAGCGGAAGGCATTATCCTGCTCTGTTTCCCTAAAAACCCGGAAATAGAAGGTAAAACCCTGGCTGAAGCCGCCGAGTTTTATAAAAAATCCCCGGTGGAAACCGCCTTTGACCTGATTGCGGCAAACAATGGGGAAGATACCACCGCCTACAAAATGATGTCTGAATCAGACGTGCTTCTGGGGCTTGCTCACCCGGCCGGTATGGTTGCCTCAGACACCATCCCCGCGCCTGAAAAGGCCAAGTCGCATCCGCGCGGGTTTGGAACTTTCCCGCACCTGCTTGACTACTACGTCAAGCAGACCGGTGCGCTCCGCCTTGAAGAAGCCGTCCGCCGCATAAGCTCGGCCCCGGCCCGCCGTATGGGTATTATGGACAGAGGCCTGATCGCCCCCGGCCTTGCCGCGGATCTTGTTCTGGTTGATATGGATGCTCTTAAAGACAATGCAACTTATGAGAGTCCGCAAAGTCCTCCTGACGGCATCAAAATGGTCATGGTGAATGGTCAGATTGCCCTCGAAAACGGGCAGGAAAAACAACTCGGGTTTGGTACGGTATTGCGCTGACTCCCGGCGCCAGCTCAAAGCAAATGACGGATTCATGATGCGGAATCTCAATCACTTACCTACAGCCCATATAGATTTGGATTGTATAGCGCATAACTATGCCTTGCTCTCAAAGTTATCCGCTACCGCGTCTATAGGAGATGAAGCGTACCGGCAGGCCTTGCTACCCTGCCACGCTGGAGGGGCCGGGCCGCGCCCCTTTACCTGGCCCAGCCAGTTGGCTGTAATAAAAGCGGATGCCTACGGACATGGTTTGCTGGAAGTTTCAACGACTCTTTTCCATGCCGGGGCGCGGCTTTTTGCGGCTGGCAGCGTACAGGAAGCCTGCCTCCTGAGTCAGCACCTTGCGAGTCTGGCGGACAGCGGGCAGACCAATGGACAAAAACCAACGGTAATATCCCTGCTCGGTTTTATCAGCGCCGATGATATTGCCCTGTGTCAGGAACATGACATTATTCCCCTTCTGCATTCTTTCGAACAATTGGATTTGTTGAGCGCGCTGGAGAGTCCGCTGGCGGTGGCAATCAAGTGTAACAGTGGCATGTCTCGCCTGGGCTTTAACGAAACAGATATTGAAGAATTGAAACATCGGCTTCAGGCAAATCCGCGGGTGACTCCCGTGCTGGCCATGTCACATCTGCATTCCGCGGGGCAAGAAGATGGCTGGCTTAAAAATCAGGCCCAGGCATTTTGCTTCAAACGGATGCTGGAAGCGCTACGCCAAAGCTGGCCGCAGCTTGCCGCCTCTTTAGCCAACACGGCAGGCATTTGCCATGCCAACAAACTGCACAAAATTATTGGCCCGCAAATATGCCGTATCGGTCTTGGCCTTTATGGACTGTCCCCCCTTGATGCCAACGTCGAAAACACCTGCTATGCGGATTTGCGACCGGCCATGAGTGTGAGCACCCCTATTCTGGCCCTTCGCTCTGTAAAAGCCAACGAGGGCATCAGCTATGGACACACTTTTATAACAGAGCAGCCCATGACCATAGCTCTTGCAGGTATCGGCTATGCGGACGGGCTTCCTTTGGCGATGTCAAACCGTGGATTTATGAATGTCACGGGAATACGCGCAGGTATTCTGGGGCAGGTTTGTATGCAGATAACCGCCTTAAACATAAGCGCGTTATCAATAAATAACGGAAAACAACCCGACAAGGTCTGGGTTTTGGGAGGGCCGTATCCTGACGCGATTACGGCAGAGGAGATTGCGGAAATATGCGGAACACATGTTTACGACATACTCTGCATGATGGGCTGTAACCAGCGTGTTTACGGAAGCGGTTCACGTTATTCCTAGATTATTTTAACCAGGAAGGATAGATATGCTGTTATTTAAAACACCCGGTGTCTAAAGTTTTTCTGCTTGCGCAATTTTGTTGTGTAAGCCATGTGCCACAAGCGATTCCCTCAGGGATAAGGAAAAAGGAGTGAAATATAATGAGCCAATTTAATTGGAAGGGGCAACATACAGCATTGGTGGTTGTATTCACGGTCTGGATGGTGTCATATCTGGATCGCATGGTTATGTCTACGGCAATTCCCTATATTGCCAAGGATTTTAGTTTGAGCGCCCCTGAAATGGGTATAGTAATGAGTGCCTTTTTCGCCGGATATGCTCTCTGCCAAATTCCTGGAGGCATACTCAGTGACCGTTTCGGCGCCCGTAAAGTCCTGGTTTTTGCCATTGTCTGGTGGTCAATATTCACCTTTATTACCGGGTGGGCTGGAAGCCTGATGGGTCTTCTCATCATTCGGCTGCTCTTCGGTATCGGCGAAGGAATCGGCCCGGCGGCAACCTGGAAGACACTGGCTGTCTGGACCCCGGCCAGCAAACGCGGTAAAGCCAACTCCATCATGCTGAGCACCAACTCTCTCGGACCCGCCATCGCCCCTCTTTTTGTGGTGGGCATTATGGCCTACTGGGGATGGCAAACCGTATTCTACGCCTTGGCTATCCCGGGACTGCTTGTGGCTGTCTGGGTATGGTTTTCTCTGCCTGACAATCCTGCTGATAAAAAAGGAATCTCCCCTGAAGAACTTGCGGAACTTGCCGCGGATCATGCCGGTGGCAACTCGAACCCGGCAGAACTCACTTTCTTTCAGGTCGTTGCCCAACCCGCGGTGTGGAAGTCATTCCTACTTCTTTTATGCGGCAACACGGCCGTTTGGGGTTATATGGCCTGGCTCCCGACCTATCTCGTAAAAAACAGAGGAATGGAAATGCTCCAAATGGGTATTACCGCCTCTCTGCCTTTTTTCGCGGGCTTTATTGGCGCCATTGTAACGGGCTATCTCATTGACGGGATATTTAAAAATTACCGCGTCAGCTTTGTTGTGGTAGTGCAACTTCTCATGGCCACTTTCCTCTACCTGATGTATAACACGACCGATCCTTCCTTGTTGATTGTGTTCAACATCATCACCGGTTTCTTCTGCTTCTGTTGCATGGCCGTCACCTTCAGTATGCCGATGATGATACTGCCCAGGGAAATCGTGGGGCGCGCCATGGGCATAGTCAACACCGGCGGACAGTTGGCCGCATTTACGGCTCCGATAATCATGGGCTTTCTTATTGTTACCGATGCGGCTGGCAAGCAGCATTATGACGCCGCCTATGCTTATCTTTGCTTTGCCAATATTGCCGCGGCCATAGTGGTGCTTTTCTTTAATTCTCGTAAAAAAACCGCCTAGAAAGCTGTCGCATTACGAGTAACTAACCCTCAGCACAAAGCTGGGGGTTTTTGCCGCCTAAAAAACGGAATTGACCATCACCGCGGCGATCAAGGGATTCTTGCAGTAGGGCGGTTGCCCGGAAAATCCGATTACTGGGATTATACGTTCCGGCTGGAATGATCAGGAACACCGGAACACCAGCTTTCGCGTGGCTTTTCTACGCCCGAATCAGGTGGCGCATCGCTTCCGGCGCGGCCAGCCCGTTGATTTCGACGCGTCCATCCGGACGCAGGCGAACTTCCAGACGATTGGGAATCGCCGTGAGCCGTTCGGCCAGATGGGCGTAGCGCGGCGTCAAAAAATGAAAGCGCTGGTTGGCCGAACCGACCCAGGGGTGGGAAAAATCGCGCGCTTCCCGCAAAAAAGGGCCGGCCAGCAGCAAATCGGTCACGCCCAGCAACGCTTCGGTTTCCTCATCCTGCCGCGCCCGCAGCGCCCCCAGCGTGTAGCCGGTGAAAGTCATCACGGAGAGGCCCTGCCGCCGTACCCGTTCTCCCAGATCGGCCAGCGCGCCCGCCTGCGCGAAAGGCTCGCCGCCGAGGAAAGTCACGCCTTCGAGCCCCGGCGTCTCCAGAATCCGCGCCGCCAGCACCGCGCTGTCGATACACTCGCCACCCGTTTCCGGCCAGGTTTGCGGCACGGCGCAGCCCGCGCAGCGGATGGGGCAGCCCTGCACCTGAATCGACGCGCGCATCCCCGGCCCTTCGACCGCCGTGCGCGGCAGGTAGTGGAAGAGGCGCAGTTCCATGGGAGGAATCAGTCGATGACACGGCCAAAGTCACGTTGCGACGAGGGCGCTTGCGGCTTGGGTGTATGGCCCGCTGCCCTCTGTGCTGAAAAATGCACCTTACCCTGTAGCTGGCTGATTTTGTGTGGTTTGAGTTGCAGGTAATCCCCCAATTCCTCAAGCGAAGCAAACCCGTTGCCGGATTGGGTACGTTTCAGGATCAGACCCGCTTCCGCCGCGCCGATGCCGGGTAAGCTTAGCAATTCCTCGCGGCTGGCGGTATTGATGTCGACAGGCCATTCTCGCGCTTGCGTTTCGGATGAAGGCGGGTTGGGCTTGTCATCCCTGCGAATGAAGCGGAAAGCGCCATAGGCTATCGCCGCGCCCGCCACGCTCGCAATGATGATCCGGCCGACTGGCGTGGTAAGAACCAGCCTCAGCCCAAACAAAGTGACAAATGTCACTCCAACGGTGGCGGCCAGCGCGCCACCCGCCACCGCGCCAATGGCGCCGATAAGGATGCCTAGCAAGGATTGCGTTTCTCCCCTTTTCCGCATGCGTTCGGAGAAATACCCAGTTACACGTGAAAACAGGTTCGTGGAAACGGTCGTGATGCGCGGACGGGGTGCGCTTGAACCATAGGTTTGCGGTGTGTCGCTACCCTCGGTCGGAACATCATCCTTTGTTTGCGCTTTTTTCCTTTTCCGACGGATACGTTCCGCGAAGAGACCTATCACATGCAGCGCAAGCCACGCCCATATCGTCCAAGGAGAAGAGCCGCCAATCAGGATCACCGCCAGGATAGGAATTGTCCACCAGCGCCAGAATATGACGAGGAGGATGAGGTAAATAATGACGTAAGCGCCCTCCATTCCTTCACCTGATCCGCAAGGTCAGCAAGATCGTTTTGTCTTCCAGAGTTTCCTCACTTTCCAGCATCAAGCCCTGGCTTTCGGCGCGCGCCTTGACCTTTTCATAGACGGCGGTCTGTACACAGCGCCGGTAATCCTCGTCTATATTGGACAAATGCCGGTAAGCCTGTTCCAGGCTGGGTGCGCCGCGAATTTCGACGGAGAAAGGCTGTCCGCCTTGTTGCGTGAAGCAAAGTTCGCTCTCTCCGATCTGGCAAAAAATATCGCCCGTTTCCGTTTGTGTGGGGTAGACGCCGAAATCCCGCAAGGCTTCCAGCAACAGATTGGCGTCGGCAAAACTCGTGGGGAAACTCACAGGCGCATCATCCTGAACTGTATCCCGATGGGAAATATCACGCCCGCTCGCCTGTTCGGCTCGATCCAGGATAACCAGCGCGATGGGCAGGAGCGCAATCGAAACCGACATCTCAGTTCCCCCTTCGCGTCGTGGTTTTGAGCGCGTCCCGTGTTGTTTCTACCTCTTCCTGATGCAGGAAGTATTCCGGGCGATAGTCGGAATCCACGGCTTCGGCGTCAAGCAGGGCTTCGAGAATAGCGATGTAGTCAGCGCATTTCTTGCCCCGAAAGCCCAAAACTTCGGCCTGTACCTTGCCGTCCGGGAAAATGCGCAGTTGAATCTGTCGGCTCATGTTGTCTCCTCAAAAAGGTCAATCTCTCTCGTAAAGAATGGTAGGGCGCGCGCTCCGAGCGCGCCGGAAGGTTGAAACGGCGGTTTCGGAGAAACCGCCCTACCAGGCTCAATCAATCGCCGCTCCCCGTTCAAAAATCAATCGACCGCCCGCCCCGGCTGCCGAGCAAATCCTCCGGCGCGGGCGGCGTGGCGGGCGTGTCGCTGGCGGCCGCGGCATAATCGGCGCGATCCTCGGCGGGCGTGGCGGCGACGGCGCGGGCGTTCGCCCACTGCCGCAGACTGCGGATTTGCTCGGCCTGCGTGATGGAGAGCGGCACGGTTTGTTTGATGGCGCGGACAAAATCGTCCGGGCGCACCGCCCGGTCTTCGTAGAAGGCTTCAAACAGGCCGCCGATGACCGTCGATTCGAGTTCCGCGCCGACGAAGCCTTCGGTCAACCCCGACAGGTGATCGAGCATGAGATCGTTGATGGAGAGATCGCCCTTGACCTGCGGGTCGGTCAGACGGCGTTCCAGATGCAGTTTCAGGATGTCGCGGCGTTCGTTACGGGTCGGCAGGTCGACGAAGAAAATCTCGTCGAAACGGCCCTTTCTCAGCATTTCCGGCGGCAGGGCGGCGATGTTGTTGGCGGTGGCGACGACGAACACCGGGCGGGTTTTTTCCTGCATCCAGGTGAGGAAGGTGGCGAAAATGCGCGCGGAGGTGCCGCTGTCGTTGCTGCCGCCGCCCGCCATACCGCCGAAGCCTTTTTCGATCTCGTCGATCCACAGCACGCAGGGCGCGATGGCTTCGGCGGTCTGAATGGCGCGGCGCATGTTTTCCTCGGAAGATCCGACCAGTCCGGCGAAAATCTTGCCGACATCGAGGCGCAGCAGCGGAAGCTGCCACATGGCCGCGACCGCCTTCGCCACCAGGCTCTTGCCGCAGCCCGGTACGCCGGTGATCAGCACGCCCTTGGGCGCGGGCAGACGGTAACGCGCGGCGGCGTCCAGCCAGACTTTATTGCGGCGGATGAGCCAGCGTTTGAGGTTCTGCAAACCGCCCACATCGTCGATGTCCAGATCACTCTTGATACATTCGAGGATGCCGGACTTGCGGATGATCTGGCGTTTTTCCTCCAGAATCGTCTCGACCTTGGAGATATCGAACTTGCCGTCTTCGACCATCGCCCGCGCGAAGGCGTTTTCCGCTTCTTTCAAGGTCAGCCCTTGCGCCGCCTTGGCGAGCAATTCTTTTTCGTCGCCGGAGAGTTGAATCCTGACTCGCCCGGAATGCCGGTTCGTCTCGATCATTTCGTCCAGCACCGCCCGGATTTCCGCCGCCGTCGGCAGGGCGAATTCGACGATGGTCACGTCCTTTTCGAGGTCGTCGGGCAAAGTGAGTTGCGGCGAGACGAAAATGACGTTCTTCGGCGGCTGACTTTGCTTCAGGCCGGGAATCAGGTCGCGGATGCGGCGCACGATCTGCGGATCGTGCGGGCGATGGCTGACTCCGAAAAAAATGTGAAAATCCTTGAGTATGAAAAGTGCCGCTTCCTTGCTCGCCCCGATAAAATCCAGGACTTTCAGCGCGGCTTTGGTCTCCTCGCCCGCCGCCTTGCCGTTTTCGACGACGCCTTGCGTCAGGCTCCATTCGTACACCTTGCGCGGGGTGCGAATCAGGTCGGCGTTGCCCGCCACGTCCCGGATCAGGTCGATGAGACGGCTTTCTTCCCAGGTCGGGATGTAAAGGCAGGGGAAACGCGCCCGCAGGAGGTCGGCGAGCTGTTTTTCGAAGGCGAAAGCGGGTGAGGCGGTATTCATGCTTGTTTCTCCAGTGCTGAACGGCCACCAGCTCATGGGAGTTTTTCTGACGCGTCAGGAGGTATCTCATCCCCCGCCAGCGCCGCCAGATGCCGGTAGGCGCGGGAAATCGGCATTTTTCCGGATTCCACCGCCGCCATGAGCCGGCGCGCGGAATCGGCGGCGAGCTGGTTTTGCTCGATCAAGGGGCGCATGGCGACAATGATTTGTGTTTTGTCGCTTTCTGTTATCTGCGCCTGACGTTCCCGCGCTGCCATTTCTTTCACCTGTTTTGCATAGCTTTGGCGGAGATATTCCATTCGCGCCTCGCTCTTGCCGCCGCCGTGAATGAGACGGGAGATGCCATACGCCGCCACCGCGCCCGCCACGCCCGCGCCGATGACCCAGCCAACCGGAGTCGTTGCCACTGTTACCCCGACGACGGTTTTGCCAAACAATGCAGCGGTCACCGTCACTACCGGAATCGAGGTCGTCGTCACCGTCGTTCCCAGAGCGGAAGCCGCCGCGCCGCACGCCAGCGCGCCGGTCGCGCCGATGCCGACATCGCCCAGCAGGCGCAACCGGTCACGCGGATGTTTTTCCAGTTCGTCGATCAAGCGCAAGAGCTGCATTTTCTTGTCGGTTTCGATCGCCGCCACTTCTTCGGGGTCGTCGCTTTTCCGTTGCCAGAGATTAAGCGCGCGGCGTTTGGCGGCGCTCGCCGCTTCCGCCACGCCGCCGGCCAGCCGCTGTGCGCCTTTTGCCGTGTCTTGCAGTGTTTCGCCCGTCCACGCCTTGCCGCGTTCGAGCAGCGTTTGCGCGCTCGCCGGTAGGCCGATCCGTACCCGGCTCACGCCGCGCTCCCCTCCATCAGTTCATCCGCTACCGCGCGGAACAGCGCGATCAGCCAGGCAAAAAAAACCCTGGCGATTTCGATTACATCCTGTGTGATTGCAATCACCTCGACCGGGCTCGTGACTCCTTTGTCAACGCCATGTCCCGCAATGCCGCCCACGGCCACACCCAGCGCCAGCGCGACCGGAGCAAGCAAAGGTCCCAGAACGGGAATGGCGGTAATCAGGGTGGAAAGCGCCGCGCCCAGCGCTATGCCAACGGCCATGTTGGGATGCTTCTCTACAAATTCGATCAGTTTCAGGATGATGATCTTGCCGATGGCGACGAGCTTGCCGCCCACCTTGCGGGTGACCCCCGCAAGAGCTTCCAGACGGATGGCGACTTCCCGCGGTATCTCCAGAGAGCGCAATTTGGCAAAGAGCATACCGTCTTCGACTTCCTCGGCTTCCAGCTCCAGCAGGTCGAGTTCCAGTTCGGCCTGCGCACGGGTCAGCACAACGACTTGCGTATTCATGCGGATAACTCCTTTATGCGATTCACCAAGTTTCTTGCCGTTTCGGGAATTCATTCTATAGCGGGCAGACAAAGGTTAACACAAAGACGAAATTCCTTCTATAGGAGGAATTCTTGGACGGTACCGCTCTCAACGCCGCGTTTGGACGTGTCCTACGCCAGCAACGCAAACAGGCTCGACTGACCCAGGAACAGTTGGCTCTGACGGCGGATTTGCAGCGTAATTACGTCTCGGAATTGGAACGCGGGCAGAAACAGGCCTCGTTGATGACTTTGTTCAAGCTGGCGTCGGCATTGGATGTCGCGCCTCATGAGCTTGTGAGACTGCTTTTCATGGA
>BNUC01000082.1 GCA_025997075.1 Betaproteobacteria bacterium
CTCGGTTCCTGGGGCAGTTCGCTGTCGATGGCCGGCGGCCCGATCTTTGCCGAAGCCGAGATTCCCGCCGTCGCCGTTTCCGCGACCAATCCGGCGGTGACCAAGGATAACGACTACTATTTCCGCGTCTGCTTCCTCGATCCGTTCCAGGGCACCGTCGGCGCGACCTATGCGTTCAACACGCTGAAGGCCCGGAAAGTCGGCATCATCCGCGAGATTTCCAACGATTACTCGGTCGGCCTGGCCAAGTTCTTCGTCGACGAGTTCGTTAAACTGACCAAGGATCCCAAGTCGATCGTCGCCACCGGCGATTACAATACCGGCGACCAGGATTTCACCGCGCAACTGACCAACATCAAGAAATTCGAGCCGGATGTCATTTTCGCGCCCGGTAATTACACCGAGTCGGCGCTGATCGTCAAGCAGGCGCGCGCGCTTGGCATCAAGGTTCCGTTCCTTGGCGGCGACACCTGGGATATGGCGGAATTCCTGCAGGTGGGCGGCTCGGCGACGGAAGGCGTGGTGGTTTCCACCTTCTTCGCCAACGACGTGCCGATCAACAAGACATCCGAAGCTTTCCTGAAGGCTTATCGCGATGAATACAAGAAAGAGCCGTCCGCCGTTGCCGCGCTCGGATACGACGCCTACCTGGTGGTTCTCGACGCGATCAAGCGCGCGAATTCCGCCGAGCCGAAGAAGATCCGCGACGCCTTGGCCCAGACCAAGGATTTCGAGGGTTCCGCCGGTTCGATCACCATCAATGCGGATCGCAATGCCGACAAGGCTGCCGTTTTGAAGACGGTGAAAGACGGCAAATTCGTTTTCCTGACGACCGTCAAGCCTCAATAAAACGTCTCATGGAAGGCCGGCGCGGTTGTACGCCGGCCTTGCGCGCCTGCCAAAAAAATCCCGGCCCTCGCGCCGTCCCGCGCGAGGACTGGAGTGTGGTTTAGCAGTATATTTCAGAGATTCGATGCGAATCGAAGTCAAACAAAACAGAGATGGATCTTCAAACCTTCCTTCAGCAGTTCGTTAACGCTCTGTCGCTGGGCAGTCTGTATGCCCTGATCGCCATCGGCTATACGATGGTTTACGGCATCCTGCGCCTGATTAACTTCGCGCATGGCGACATTTTCATGATCGGCGGCTACCTCGCCTTCTATGGCGTCAGCATCTTCGTCATGCCGTGGTGGCTGTCGGTGTGTCTGGCCATCGTGCTGACCACCGCTTTCGGGGTCGTGCTCGAACGGGCCGCCTATCGTCCGCTGCGCGATTCGCCGCGCATCTCGATCATGATCAGCGCCATCGGCGCTTCGTTTCTCATCGAGAATCTGGCCATCGTGCTCTTCGATGCGCGCCCCAAAGCCTTTCCGGTTCCTGATCTGTTCGGCGCCAATTACGTCATCGAAGGCGTGCATATAGCCGCCGTCAGCCTGATCATCCCGGTCGTGACCGCCGTCCTGCTGGCGATCCTGCTGTGGATCGTGCACCGCACCCGGACAGGCATGGCGATGCGCGCCGTGTCCACCGACGTCGATGCGGCCCGCCTGATGGCCATCGACGTCGACCGCATCGTCTCGATCACCTTCGCCATCGGCAGCGCGCTGGCGGCGATCGGCGGCATCATGTGGGCGCTCAAATACCCGCGCCTGGAACCGCTGATGGGCATCATGCCGGGCATGAAGTGCTTTATCGCGGCGGTCGTCGGCGGCATCGGCAGCATCGCCGGCGCCGTGCTCGGCGGCCTGCTGCTCGGCCTGATCGAATTGATGACCATCGCCTTTCTGCCTGAACTCACCGGCTACAAGGACGCTTTCGCTTTCATCCTGCTGATCGTGGTCCTGCTGGTCAAGCCGACCGGACTGCTGGGCAAGAATCAGGGGGAGAAAGTCTGATGGGTATGACAAACATCAAATCCGTGAGCCGGAACACCTGGCTGACCCTCTGCGCGTCGCTGGCCGGAATCATCCTGCTGTTCGTCATCGAGGAGAACTTCGACCGCTTCACCATGCAGATATTCAAACTTTGCGCGATCAACGTCATCCTGGCCCTGTCGCTCAATCTGATTAACGGCTTTACCGGGCTGTTCAGCCTGGGGCATGCCGGTTTCATGGGTATCGGCGCCTATACCTGCGCCCTACTGGCGATGACGCCGGCGCAAAAAGAAGCCAATTTCATTCTGCAGCCGATTGTTCCCTGGCTGCTCGACGTTCATCTGCCCTTCCTCCCCGCCTTGCTGGCCAGCGGCCTGGTCGCCGGACTCCTCGGCTGGCTGCTAGGCGTCGTCGCCATGCGCCTGCGCGACGACTATCTGGCCATCGCCACTTTGGGCTTCTCGGAAATCATCCGCGTCGTGCTGACCAACGCGCAGCCGATCACCAACGGTTCGCTCGGCCTGAAGGGTCTGCCGCGCTACACCACCATGTGGTGGGCCTGGGGTTCGGCGATCGTGGTCACCGTGTTTCTCGTGCTGTTGATCAAATCGAGCTACGGTCGGGCCTTCAAGTCGATCCGCGACAACGAGATCGCCTCGGAAGCCATGGGCATCAACGTCTTCGGCATGAAAGTGCTGTCCTTCGCCATCTCCAGTTTCCTCGCGGGCATCGCCGGCGGATTGCTGGCGCACTATCTGACGACCATCGATCCCAAGCAGTTCTTTTTCCTGAAAACCTTTGACATCCTGCTCATCGTCGTGCTCGGCGGCGTCGGATCGATCACCGGCTCAATTATCGCGGCGATTGCCGTGACCGCGTCGATGGAGCTGCTGCGCTTCCTCGACGGCCCGCTCAATTTCGGTTTCATGGTCACCAGCGGCACTCCCGGCCTGCGCATGGTGTTCTTCTCGGCGCTGTTGATGATCGTGGTCATCTTCCGCCAGCAGGGCCTGATGGGCACTTCGGAATTCAGTTGGGACGCGCTCGCCCGTATCGGTCTTTTACCCAGGCGCAAGCGGAGCCACCGAAGTAACGGAAAAACCGGCAAGGAAAGAGTCGAATGATGGGCGCCCTGCTGGAAACCCTCGATGTGCACAAACAGTTCGGCGGGCTGGTCGCGGTCAGCGCCTTCAGCATTCGCGTGGAATCCGGCGAGATCGTCGGACTAATCGGTCCAAACGGCGCCGGCAAGACCACCTCATTCAACCTGATCACCGGGGTCTACAAACCGACGCGCGGCCGGGTTCTGTTCGACGGACGCGACATCACCCGCCTGGCCCTGCACGACATCACCCGGCTCGGCATCGCGCGCACCTTCCAGAACATCCGTCTGTTCAAGGACATGAGCGTGCTGGAGAACGTGCTCGTCGCCCAGCACATGCGCATGGGAACGAACCTGTTCGAAGCCACGCTGCGCTTGCCTTCCTACCTGCGCAAGGAAAAGCACATCCACGAACAGGCGCGCGCCCTGCTCGCCGAAGTGGGCCTCGACGCTCTCGAAGGGGACAAGGCCACCAGTCTGCCCTACGGCAAGCAGCGCCGGCTGGAGATCGCCAGGGCGCTGGCCACGGAACCCAAACTGCTGTTTCTCGATGAACCGGCCGCCGGCATGAATCCGCAGGAATCGGCCGAGTTGATGGATTTCATCCTGAAAATCCGCGATCAGTTCCAGCTCACCATCGTGCTCATCGAGCATCACATGCAGGTGGTCATGGGCATCTGCAAGCGCATGTACGTGCTCGATTACGGCGTCACCATCGCGCACGGCACGCCCGAGGAAATCCAGAAAGATCCCAAGGTCATCGAAGCCTATCTGGGGGCGCCATAACATGTTGTCGATCAAGAATCTCTCTGTCCATTATGGCGGCATCCACGCCCTGCGCGGCATCAGCTTCGACGTTCCGGCCGGCGGCATCATCACCCTGATCGGCGCCAACGGCGCGGGGAAAAGCACCACGCTCAACGCGATCATGGGCCTGGTCAAGACCAGCGGCGGTTCGGTCACCTGGAACGGCAAGGAAATGCTGCGCATGCCGACCAAGGGCGTCGTCAAATCGGGCATCGTGCTGGTGCCGGAAGGGCGGCGCATCTTCCCCAACCTGAGCGTCGACGAGAACCTCAGCCTGGGCGCTTACGCGCGCACCAATAAAGACGAGGTGGAAGCCGACCGCGAACGCGTCTTCGGCCTCTTCCCGCGCCTGAAGGAACGGCACAAGCAGAAAGCCGGCACTTTCTCGGGCGGCGAACAGCAGATGCTGGCCGTCGGGCGCGCGCTGATGTCCAAACCGACCGTGCTCATGATGGACGAACCCTCGCTCGGGCTGGCGCCGATCTTCGTCAGCATGATCTTCGACATCATCCGCCAGATCAACGCCGCCGGCGTCACCGTGCTGCTCGTCGAACAAAACGCCAAGGCCGCGCTGGAAGTGGCCGATACCGGCTATGTCCTGGAAACCGGCGCCATCATCTTTTCCGGCAGCGGTAAAGAACTGCTGAACGACGAACGGGTACGCCGGGCTTATCTCGGAGAAGTTTAACCTGGGCTTGCAGGAACCACTGTCAGGATAATCCGGGGCTGTTGTGCAGACAGTGCCTGCATTATTTGGAACAACCTTATCGCAGCCGTTTCATTTGTTTCGTGCGTTTTGTTTATTTCGGTTAAACTTCATTCCATGACGCTGTTTGAAGCCTCCCGGAGAATGACATGAGCGCACTTTCCCCCACCCTTCCGCTACCGACGGTCGAAGAAGCTGCCTCCGCCCGCGTAAGCAGTCGGGCGCTGTCTGCCTGCCTGCAAACTCGTGCGGAAACTCAGCAGATCGAATTTTTCGACGACAAAGGCACGGCCCATCCGGTTCGCGTTCCGGTGACGGCACTGCGGCTGCTCGTGGATGTTCTGACCGAAATTGGTGAGGGCAACGCAGTCAGCATCATCCCGATCCACGCCGAACTAAGCACTCAGGACGCGGCGGACATCCTCAACGTCTCGCGCCCGTTCCTCGTTCAACTGCTGGAGCATGGCGAGATTCCGTTCCACAAGGTCGGTACGCATCGCCGCGTCCGTTATCAGGACGTGATGGCGTACAAAGAACGAATCGACGCGGCGCGCAGTGAGGCGCTTGACGCGCTGGCCGAGCAGGCTCAGACGCTCAGGATGGGATACGAGTGAATGGGTTCAAATCTCACCGTCATCTACGATGCGTGCGTGCTCTATCCGGCTCCGCTACGTGACTTTTTGATGCGTTTGGCGCTGACGGATCTGCTGAACGACGAACGGGTACGCCGGGCCTATCTCGGAGAAGCGTGACTCACCGGGTCATTCCGGCGCAAGCCGGAATCCAGCAGCGGCGTATCCGTTAGCTTCCACACGGAAACCGTGCCCCATGTTTTCCCATGTTTCCCTGCATAATCCCATGCTACACTTAATTATGTGTTATTCCAGTTGGAATCATTTCTTGTGTAAGGATTGCCTTTATGTCCCAAGCGACCCGAAGCGTCAATTTCACCGGTTCGGTAGACCGCGATCTGCTCAAGCGCGCCAAAATCGTCGCGGCTCAAAACGATACTTCCGTCAATGCCCTGTTCAACATCCAACTGCGTTATCTGGTCGAAACCTTTGAGAGCGCCGACGCGCGCCAGAACAGCAATTACGCCACCCTGCTTGCCTTTTCTCTCGGCAGGCTAGACTATCCTGACGCAATGACGGCATTGAATCTGGATTCCGAAGAAGACCTGTTCCTGCTCATGGCGCAGGCGCGCCTCCCCATGCCGCGTCTACCGCAAGCAGAAACCAATCGCATGAAAAAGGCTTTGCATGAACTGATCGTGGATTGAAGCGTGAGATCGCCGCCTTTCCTCCTTCCCGACGCCGGACCGCTGATTACCCTCGCTTATGCGGGACAACTGGATTTGCTGCTTCGCCCAGGCTGGTCGTTGCGGATCGTTGATAGGGTGCTGCACGAAGTCACCCGCAACGCGACGCCAAGCCGTGACGCCATTTCCGCCTTCGTGGCCCGACGCCACACCCCTGTTCTTGAAACCGCAACTTTTCGCCATTACCGCAAACAGATGACGGTTGCGGGCAGCGACGGAAAAATACCGCGCAAGGCGGGACTGGGCGAACTCGCCCTGCAGGAAGTTATCACCCGGTTTGCCCTGCTGGAACCGCCGCAACCCGCAGTGCTGCTGTTTGAAGATCATAAACTTGCCCGTTCGGGTTTCTACCTGCCGGAAGGTTCGATACGCGTGAGCACCCACGCCTTTTTGGATTTTCTGGAAGAAAAAGGCTGGCTGGATTCCGCCGCCGAAATCGAACGCGCCGCTATTCAGGCCGGACGAAAATTCTCGCAATTACGATTTCCATAGCCATTTCACGACGAAAACCTTCCGGCCACATCAGTCACTCAATCCTCCCCTGCTTTTGCCAGCGCCAGAATTACCGTCCGCGCTACTTTTTTCTGTGCGGCGGGCAGATTGACGAAAACTTCCAGCACCTCGCGTTCCGTGCCGGAAACGGCTTCGTCCCAACGTTTCTTCCTCTTTGCGATATTCCTGGAAATCTGACCGCCAAAGCGCAGGATGTGCGGGTCAATCTTGAGCCATTCGGCCAGTACTTGCAGCTTGTCTTGCTCCGGGATGGACACGCCCTTGAGCCAACTGGAAGCCGCCTGAAAAGTAATGGGCTTGCCCCAGTAACGGGTGTTGAACGCCTTTTCAAGAACACTCGGACGAGGCTCGTAACCCACCTCGCGCATAGCGCCCTTCAGGCGTTCGGAGAACTCTAGCTTTGCGTTCATCAATCGAAAATTAAATTTTTGATTGAAGATTTGTTAAGTTTTAATTTGATTTATAATTGAGTTATCAGTTCAATTATTTCCTCAACCAGAACCCATGTCCAAATCCCTACCAGAATAACGGCCCGAAATCCTCATCACCGAGTTGTCCAGCAAGTGTATATACTGTGTTCCACGTCAAGCACCGTACAGGGTGCGGAATTTCCCGTTAGGTAATAAATTCCCTCGAAGGAGTTTTACTCATGGCACTGACTAATGCGCAAATTCAAAAAGCGTATATCGCCTTTTTCAATCGTCCGGCGGACGCAAGCGGCCTGGCCTGGTGGCGGAATTATCCGGGGAGTGTGGAATATCTGCTGAACACCTTCTCGACCACGCCCGAATATCTGGCCGAATACGCCGGCAAGACTCCTGCCCAGACCGTAGACGCTGTTTATGTCAACCTGTTTGGCCGTCATGCCGAAGTCGGGGGCCTGGCTTTCTGGGCCGGGCATCTCGCGGCGGGTAACCTCACCGGCAATATCGCCATTACCATCCTGAATAGCGCGGGCGTTGGAGATAAAGACGTTATCGACAACAAGACAGAAGCTGCCATTGACTTCACCAACTATCTGGCAAGCCATGCGGATGCCAAAGCCGCTTATGAAACCGGCGCAGCCAGTGTTGTAAAAATCGCCAAGGATTGGCTCTCCGATATCGGCGCATCCAGTACCAGTAAGGATAGCGCCATCAGCGGTATCGGCAATGCCGCGAACAATCTGATTAATGTCGCCGCTGGCGGCGGTATTGATCCTGACGCCGGATATAACGTGATTAGAGCAACAAGCGATAGTGGTGGAAGTCTGTGGGGCACTGACGGTAACGATAAAATTTACGGTGGCGTGGGCAGAGATAGCATATACGGCAGATCAGGCGATGACTGGCTGGAGGGTGGCGATGGCAACGATAATCTGCACGGTGACGCAGGCAACGACATACTGTACGGTGGCGATGGCAATGACACACTTAGCGGTGACGCAGGCCACGATATACTGAACGGCGGCGCAGGCGACGACAGTCTGTACGGCGACTCAGGTAACGACACACTGAACGGCGGTGAGGGCAACAACTATCTGTATGGCGGCTCAGGCGATGACACCTATCGTTTTGACCCACAAGATAGCGAAGACATCATCAAAGATGAATCCGGTAATGACACCTTTTTAGTCGGCCTGAATAGTTACGAAGCAATGAATATCACCCTTGGGCGGTACGGAACTTGGCTTATTATCACGCTTCCCGCCAGCGCTGGAAGAAACATTACCACAATTATGGATTTTTACTCGTTAGGCTCTCTTCTCACGGCGACGGCAGGTAAAGGCTCAGGTGTAATCGAAACACTCAAGACCTCTGACCAACAGTTAAGCGTAAACCTGTGGGAGGTCGCAAAATCGTTGCCTATGGCTTCTGCTGTTACGGGTCCTGCCACCAAACTTTCTGAGTTAATCAATGCTCCTCAACTCTCGGTACTAAGCCATGACATCCCCGCGCTTAAAGATGCGCGGGGAGCTGATGACTCGATATATCTGGTGGGCGTGGCACCGGACACTCTGACCGATGGCGGCAACGCCGTTCCGGAGTCCTTTTTGTAATCCGCGCCACGTCTGGGCGTGGGGCTTGGTTGCTGAAGTACGGTAATCAGTCCCTTCGCCCCGCTCGCGGAGCGTGCGAGGCCAAGGTAGCCGAAGGCCGGATGAGGGGGCGGCGATTGCGTACGAAACAACGCTGGATCATGCCCAGGCATCCCCTCACCCGCCCCTGCCGGGGCACCCTCTCCCACAAGGGGAGAGGGAAAGCAAGCGCCGTTTCGCTTCAGCACATATAGAAATCATCAATGTACTTGGCAGAGTATGAGTACATTGATGATCCTAAGCCGGACGAGCCGGAACCCAAAGGAGGCTTTCCGGGAGCGATGGCGTCCTTGCCATCGCTCCCTATACAAATTGCGTCCGGACACACTCAAAAGCTTTCGGTCAGTTCGACCCGGACCGGCTATCAGTCACGATTTTTGGCGGCAGCGCGGCGTTGCTGAAGTTGTGAAAGGGCTTCATCGGCCTCGACAAAACGCCCCGCCGCGATGTCCGCCAAGCCGCGCTCTGCGTCTTCGATCAGCAAAAGGTGAATGCGCTCACGCTCAAGGCAGGCGGTTTCTTCCATCGACTCGTAATCTTCCTGCGAGAGCAATACACAATTACCGCCACGCTGGCGTGTAATCAATATGGGTACTCGGTCTTCGATGACTGAGTCCATCGTTGTCGAAAGGCTCTGACTTGCATCTCTGTAGCTGACGGTTCGCATGGCCTGTTCCTCTCGAAAGTGATTCCAACAAGCTGGATGTATGAAAATAATGTTACACATTATATTAAAAATGTATAATAATGCCAAAACATTCTTATTATCATGCAAACGAAAGAGACAGACATGGCTAACGTGCAAGTGAAGGTTGATGATTATTTGAGGGCGGAAGCTCAAAGTGTGGCGAATAGTATGGGTATCGACCTGGCATCCGCAGTGCGATTGTTTTTGACGCAGATGGTGCGAGAGAAAGGATTGCCCTTTCGCCCAACGGCTGACCCGTTCTACAGCTCTGAAAATCAGGATGCGCTTAAAAAATCCATCAAACAGCTTGAAGCCGGACAGACTGTGACGAAAAGTCTGGCGGAACTGGAAAGCATGGAGTGACGATGGAGGTTAAATTCAGTACGGACGCATGGGAACAGTATTTGTACTGGCAGGAACAAGACAGACGCACACTCAAACGCATTAACCAACTGTTGCAGCAGGCATCGTATCGAAAGCATATTCCGGCCGCGCGTAGCTAACGGCCAGAATTTTCAACATTTCCCCAAATCAACCCAGATCGACAGGAACAAAGACCATGGAATCGCCCCGCTGGATCAGCAAGGCGACCCGCTTCGAGGCCTTGGCGACCAGCGCGCTCAATTGAGCGACCGAGCTCACCGGCTCGCCGTTGACCGAGAGCACGACATCGCCCGGACGAATGCCGGCGCGCGCCGCCGCGCCCGAAGCGTTCTCGACATACAGGCCGTTCTTGCCGTCGAGCTGGCGGCGCTCATCGGGCTGCAGCGAGCGCAGGGCGAGGCCCAGCTTGCCGGGCGAGGCTTCCTTGCCGTCGGCGCTCGCGCTCGCATCCGTCCTGGCGTCGCCGATCTTGACCTCGATATCGCGCTTTTCGCCCTTGCGCCAGATCTGCAACTTGGCCGAACTGCCCGGACGGATGTTGGCGATGACCGGCGGCAACTCGTTCGATGAGCCGATCTCCCTGCCATTGACGGATAGAATCACGTCGCCGGACTCCAGTCCGGCCTTCGCCGCCGGGCTGTCATTTTCGACCTTGCCGATCAGGGCGCCGGTCGGTTTGGGGAGGCCGAAGGACTCGGCCAGCGACTGGTTGACTTCCTGAATCGTGACCCCCAGGCGACCGCGCTGCACCTTGCCGTGCTTGAGAATCTGGTCTTGCACGGACATCGCCACATCGATCGGGATGGCGAAAGACACGCCCTGGTAACCGCCCGAACGGCTGTAGATCTGTGAATTGATGCCGATCACCTCGCCGGCCATGTTGAACAAGGGGCCGCCCGAGTTACCGGGGTTGACCGCCACGTCGGTCTGGATGAACGGCACATAGTTGTCATCCGGGAGCGAACGCAGCTTGGCCGAGACGATGCCCGCCGTGGCGCTGCTCTCGAAGCCGAAGGGCGAACCGATCGCCAGCACCCATTCGCCAACACGCGTATCAGCCGAATTGCCGATCTTTACCGTCGGCAGCTTGCTCGCATCGATCCTGAGCACCGCCACGTCGGTGGCCTTGTCGGCGCCGAGCACCTTGGCCTTGAATTCGCGCTTGTCATTCAGGCGCACCGTGACCTCGTCGGCTTCGTTGACCACATGCGCGTTGGTTAGAATGATCCCGTCATCCTGAATGATGAAGCCCGACCCCTGCCCGCGCACCCGCTGTTCGCCGCGCTGCTGCGGACCCCGGAAGTGGCGGAAGAATTCATAGAACGGATCGTTCGGATCCATGCCCGGAAAATCGGGAACCTGCTGCCCCCTGACCGTACCGGACACGCTGATATTGACCACCGCCGCGCTGTTGCGGGCGACAATCTCGCTCATGTCGGGCAAGGTCACGTTCACCACGGGCGATGCCGTGGCGGAAAACTCGGGCGATGCCGCGTGGCTCGCCCACAAGCCCTGATGGGCAACAATCGAATAAGCGCCACTCAACGCGACCGTCACCGCGGCCACAAGCAATGTTTTCTTCAACGCTACGAACGTCATGATCAGTCCCCCTTGCGTGTTCATGCAAGGCACATGCCCTGCGATGGAACACATCTTACAGGATAGAAACTTAAAGGAAACTTAAGAGAACGGCCCGCGCAGCCATTTAGAGCAATTTACGTTTATAGGGTGACAATCGCTATTTTTAACCTCGTCATTCCCGCCTTCGCGCATTACTGTCCGGGATATTTCACATGCGTTTAGAGTGCGTTTTTGGGTTAAGCCTTGAGCCTCCGTCATTTTGCGTGAAGCCGCCTCCCATCCTCGTCATTCCCGCGAAGGCGGGAATGACGAGGTTAAAAATAGCGCACAGGGCTAGATATGCGCCTTTTCCTCCGAATGTCAGTCTCAAAAAACGGCGACACCCGTTCCGCTTTCCCTGCAAACCATCCCTCCATCCACTTCCTTTTTATTCTGGACAGCAGTGCGCCTTCGCGGGAATGACGAGGTAGAACATAGGTTGGCGGTGAGCGCAGCGAACCCCAACACACCAGGCAATGAATCACCCCAAATGTTGGAGTTCGCTTCGCTCACTCCAAGCTATTCGGACTACTCGGACTGCTTGTGTCCTGCATGTCAAGCGCTTTTTCCAGAATCGAACTCCACGCGCACGAGCAAGCCCCCAGCTTCCGAGTCAAGCAGCCGCACTGTCGCGCCGTGGCGCTGTACGATGCTCCTGACGATCGCCAGGCCCAATCCAGCCCCTCCGGTATCCGATTCGCCGCCGCGACGATAGAAGCGGTCGAACACGCGCTCGCGCTCTTCGGGCGGGATGCCCGGTCCGTTATCGGCGACCTCAAGATAGGCTGCTCTCTCTCGAACCCCGCAGGCGACATCGACGCGCCCGTTTTCCGGCGCATGGCGCAGCGCGTTGGCGATCAGGTTGGACAGCAGGATTTTCAGGGCGTCGATATCGCCCGTGACCGTGGCTTCTTCCTCGGCATGCGATAAGCCCAGGTCGATACGGCGAGCGGCCGCCAGCGTGGAATATTCGGTCACCAGCTCGCGGGCCAGCGGCGCGAGACGGACGGGAGAAAATTGCGCTTCGCCGGTTCCGGGTTCCTGCCGGGCCAGGGTCAGCAATTGCCGGACGCCATGCGTCGCGCGTTGCAGACCGTCCTTGAGATCGCCCAGCGCGCTGCGCCTTTCCTCGTCCGAATGCGCGCGTTCCACCAGTTGCGCCTGTAATTGCAGCGCCGTCAGCGGCGTGCGCAACTCGTGCGCGGCGTCGGCGACGAAGGCCCGTTGGGCGTCGAGCGCCGTCTTCAGGCGAACGAGCAAGTCATTCAGCGAGTCGACCAACGGCCTGACCTCTTCCGGCGCATCCACGGCGGGAAGCGGATCGAGCAGGTCCGGCGTGCGCGCCTTGACCAGACTGGCCAGATGGCCCAGTGGCCGCAATCCCCGTCCGACCAGCCACCAGATCAGCAGACCGAGCACCGGCAGCAGGATGAGAAAGGGTTCGAGCGTATGCCAGGCGGTTCCCGCCGCCATGCGTTCGCGCACACGCATCGGCTGCGCCACGGCAATCGTCTGGCCGTGATATTGGATGGCGTAGAGCCGCCAAGCGCCCTCTCTGGTTTCGGTCGTCGAATAACCCAGCCGGGTCAGCTCCGGCAAAGCGTCGTGCGGACGCGAATAGAACATCGTCAAGCCGTTCCGATCCCACACGCGGATCACGTAATCGAGGCTTTCGTCACTGGCCAGCGCCTCGGCCGAGCCTTGAAAACGCTGATCGCGCAACGACAGGGCGATCTGCTGCAAATGGTAATCGAACATAACGCCTGCCTCGTTCCGCGCCACCCGGTACGTGGCCCAGGCTCCCAGGAGCATGGCCGCACACAGCGTACCCAGAAGCGCGATCAGCAGATGGCGGCGGATCGAGTTCATGATTTCATGGCTTGTTCGGGATTCGGAACCATGTAACCGACGCCGCGCACATTGCGGATCCACTCGGCGCCCAGTTTTCGGCGCAGCGAATGAATGTGCACTTCGACGGCGTTACTCTCGATCTCTTCGTTCCAGCCGTACAGGCTCTCCTCGATCTGGGCGCGCGACAAGGGCGCGCCCGGCTGTTTCATCAAGGCGTGCAGCAGCGAGAATTCGCGCTTGGAAAGCGTCACCGGATTGCCGCCCTGCGTTACGGCATGCGATGCCGGATCGAGCGACAACGTGCCAACTTCGATCACCGGCGTCGCGCGGCCGCTTTTGCGGCGCATCAGCGCACGAACACGCGCCGACAGTTCATCCAGGTCGAAAGGCTTGACGAGGTAATCGTCGGCGCCGACATCCAGCCCCTTGACCCGGTCGGCGACGGAATCGCGCGCCGTGATCACCAGCACCGGCAAGCTCATGCCCTTGCGGCGCCAAGCGGCCAGAAGTTCCAGTCCGCTTTTTCGCGGCAGACCGAGGTCGAGGAGAATCAGTTCATGCACTTCGCTGGACAGCGCCAGCTCAGCGGCGTCGCCGTCACGCACCCAGTCGACGGTATAGCCGTTCAGTTTCAAGCCGCGCTGGACACTGGCTCCGATCATCGGATCGTCTTCGACAAGCAACAGGCGCATGCGCCGCTCTCCGTTTCATCTGGCTGAAAAATGGATGATACAGCGCATGGAAAGTCACGTCACAGGGCAATCGCATGAATATATTTGTCATGGTAAAGCATAAACAGGCGTTTGCTTTCCCTCTCCCCTTGTGGGAGAGGGTGCCCCGGCAGGGGCAGGAGAGGGGGAGGATCGGGCCTGTTCCAGCCCTGTTTCGCGCTGAACAGCCGCCCCTCTCCTGCGCTTTTACCAAAATTCGGGGCATCCTCCCCCACGAGGGGGGAGGAAGATGGATCGTCCTACTCCGCGGGAAGTGTCGTCCTTCATTTCAATGGCATTCATGCAATGGCCCTGATCCACGTCAGAGGTTCAGAGTGGTGGCGACCGATCCGCTGTATCCCGTGATGAAGCAGGCAGGAAGCGCCGCAGTGGTCGCCATTCGCCACCTGCCGGAGATAAATCATGAGCATCGCCCGCCACCAGGCCTCGCCGCCTGTCCCTGAGAAACGGTTTATCGAAAAAACTCCGCGACCCGGTCGAATACCTCGTGCCCGGCGTCATGGTGACGCAGCTTGAGCACATCTTCGAGTTTCTCGACCTGACGAATCATCTGTTCGAGACGCGTGTCTTCATTGACCATCAGCCAGATGCGGCTGGTCTGGCCGTTGCCTACCGGCATGCACATGATGCCTTCGACGTTGTACGCGCGGCGCGAGAACAGGCCGACGATGTGTGACATCACGCCGGCGTGGTTATTGACGTCGAGTTCGAGAACCGTCAGCGGCAAGCCGGAGCCGGATTCACGGTTTTTTCTGGTAATTGAATTCATATTCAGTCTCCAATCATGTCTTTGTTGGCGCCGCCGGGCGCGACCATCGGCAAAACCTGCGCGCGCGAGTCGATGCGGACGTGGATAAACATCGGCCCGCGTTGCGCCAGTGCGGTGACGAGGGCGTCCTCGGGGTCGTTCACGGCGTCGAGGTCGAGCGTCTTCCAGCCGAAGCCTTCGGCGATTTTGAGAAAATCCGGCTGGCTCTTGAATTTCGAGGAAAAAAGCCGGTTGCCGTAGAACAGCGCCTGTTGCTGGACGACAAGGCCCAGTGAGGCGTTATTCATCAGCACGAGCTTGACGTTGACGTCCTCTTCCGCCGCCGTAGCGAGTTCCTGGATGTTCATCAGGAGGCTGCCGTCGCCCGAGAAGCAAACCACGGTCCGTTCCGGCCGCGCCATCGCCGCGCCAATCGCCGCGGGCAGGCCGAAGCCCATCGTGCCGAGTCCGCCGGAAGTCAGGAACTGGCGTGGGCGGTCGAATGGATAGGCCTGCGCCACCCACATCTGGTGCTGGCCGACATCGGTGGCGATAATCGCTTCCTCGTCCAGGCAGTCGGCGACGGCGCGAATCAGGCCATACGGCGTGCGCGGGTCACCGATGCCCGGCATCCGCAGGGGGAAGTCCGCTTTCAGTTCGCTGACGCGATGAAACCATTCCTTGCGCGGCTTGGGTTTGATTTGTGGCAACAGGCGGGCGAGCACGTCCTTGACGTCGCCGCTGATGCTGACGTGCGCCGTCTTGAGCTTACCCTGTTCCGAGCGGTCGATGTCGACGTGGATGATTTTTGCTTGCGGGCAGAACGCCGCGACTTTGCCGGTCGCGCGGTCGTCGAAACGCGCGCCGACAGCGATCAGTAAATCGCATTCCTCCAGCGCCATGTTCGTACAGCGCGCGCCGTGCATACCCAACATGCCCAGCGACAGCGCATGGTCGGCAGGCATTGCGCCCAGCGCCATCAGCGTCATCACGGTCGGTAATGCGGCCTTTTCGGCCAGTTCGACGGCCTGCGCCGCAGCGTCCGCATGGATCACGCCGCCGCCGAGGTAGAGAATCGGCCGCTCGGCGGCGTCAATCAGCGCCACGGCAGCGGCAATCGCTTCAGCGTCGGCCTCGGGCGGCGCATCCCGCCGACCCGGTTCGGGCCATTCGCTGAGCTTGATGCGCTCGGTCTGCACGTCCTTGGGAATATCCACCAGCACCGGACCAGGACGACCCGAGGCAGCCAGTCGGAAAGCTTCGGGAATGACATCCAGCAGTTCGCGCGCCGAGCCGACCAGGAAATTGTGTTTGGTAATCGGGATGGAGAGGCCGTAGGTATCGACTTCCTGAAAGGCATCGGTGCCGATCATCGAGGCCGCCACCTGACCGGTAATCGCCACCAGCGGAATCGAATCGAGCTTGGCGTCGGCAATCGCCGTCAGCAGGTTGGTCGCGCCGGGGCCGGAGGTCGCCAGACACACCGACACTTCACCGCTCGCCCGCGCCGCGCCCTGCGCCATAAACCCGGCGCCCTGCTCATGCCGGGCCAGCACGTGTTCAATCAGCGTCGATTGCGACAGGGCATCGTAAAACGGCAGGATGGCCCCACCGGGAATGCCGGGAATCCGGCGTATGCCCTGCCTCTCCAGCAGACGCACGACAATCTGTGCTCCGCTCAGGGTTTCCGTCGCGTCTTTGTTCATTGACTTCTCCTTTTCATGGTGCGGATGCCGGTCATTTCCCAAGCGGAGGAGTCAAAACAAAACCCCCGCTCGGTCTGCACCGGCGGGGGTTTGAAAATCGGTTGGGTGTTTCGCTTACCTTCTCTCAGCCCTCGACGGTGCGCGCGGTACGACTACGCTGACTACGCGTACTACCGGTACTACGCGAACCGAAACGACCAGCGCAACAGCCGCCATCGCCGCGGCGATGAACGAAAGGCTTGCAATCAGGTCAGGTGAGAACATTGGCTTAAACAAAAAACGAAAGCTACGAGGCGGCATTAGAAACGAGCCTGAGAGAAAAAACAAGGTATTTCTTCACATGGTTTCATTGCCATCGCCTCCGACATTACGCTGCGTGAATTTCTTTATAGCGCGGTCAAAGTCACTTTCCAGTTGCTTCATCTCCCGCATAAATAGGGACACCCATTAGCCTGCGTGTGTCAAGTGAGTAAAACGTCCTCTCGGCGGCGTGAGCCGTCGATTCTACTAATTTTTCCGTTTCGCAGGGACCGATCACGCCCGTTTCTTCAAATCATGGCTGCGACGAATCGCGCCAGACACCCATCAGGATCAAGCGAACGACAAGGTATCCGTCTCTCGCCCTGGCGGCCAGGCCGC
>BNUC01000083.1 GCA_025997075.1 Betaproteobacteria bacterium
ACGTCTTCCTGCGGCACTTTGGTATGAACACCACATGGTATTTGCACTCCCACCGACTGTGGCTTAGGCTCTCAAACTCGTCCATCGTGAAACTCCTTTCTTTGAGTGTGCTTGGCGGCTCACTCCGCTAGTTTCACTGATGGACGTCCGAAAATGTCAAACTTCTACTGCCACTCCGGCATAGCCGGGGGATCTCCCTTGATGGTTTAGATGGGTCGTAGCCTTGGCTCTTGGGCAAGCCGCCTTGATTGTGGGTCTTGTAATAAAGCTTATGCCTTGAAAACCGTGGGATGCCTGCCTGCCAGCACGCGGGTGGAGAAACGGACCCCCCAACCCCTTACGAAAGTCAGGCGGACGCTTGCATGAGTTTCCTCGCCTGATGTCGGGTTGCCCGCACCAAGCCCCGCGCGGCAGGTAGGCGCCTTCGGCTTACCCAAGCTACCCCTCAACGTCCTATGCGGGCTATTCCAACCCCGTCATTCCGGCGTAAGCCGGAATCCAGAACTTATTTTTCTCTGCGCTCCAACCCTCACCCGCCCCTTCGGGGCACCCTCTCCCGCGAGCGGGCGAGGGGAATGTTGTCCCTTCGCCCCGCGTGCGGGGAGAAGGTGGCCGAAGGCCGGATGAGGGGAGCATCCATGCTTAACCGCTTTTTCCAGGATGATGGGGACGTAGACAGGCTCAAAAATCTGGCTCAAAAATCTTGAGAGAGCAGATTCCATATATGGCACAATACCCGGCTCGAAGTCCGGGCGCGCCACGGTGGGTACGATCGGTTGTGAACACGAAATCAGGTAATGGTGGAGGGATGGCAGGGTGGTCGATGTGGCGGTTTTGACCGGGTGGGTCCGGAGTTTTCCGGCGGGTGTGGCCTCATGATTTTCCCGAGTCGCGCGCTTTCCCTGGTGGCGGGACTGTTGCCGTGGTTCGAGCGCGCCGTGGTGGTGGTGGTGTGCTGGCAGGCGGCCGGGTTGGTGTGGTGGCTGTTTGCGCCGGGCACGGTGGGGCCGATGCCGGTGCCGCCCCGGCCGTTTCCGGTCCAATCCGAGTCCCGCGACTCCTTTCTGGGCTGGTTTGGAAGCGAAACCGTGGCCGATGCAGAGACGGTGAGCGACTATACGCTCATGGCCGTCATCGCCGGCAGGGATGGAGTGGCCTTGTTCAAAGGGAGTGACAACAAAGGCATCGCGGTGCGTACGGGAGATACCCTTGATTCGGCCAGCCGCCTGCTGACCGTCGAGCCCGGCGCAGCCATGATAGAACGCGGTGGAGTTCGGCAAGAGGTCAAATTGCCGCAAGTGGAGCTTCGCCCTATTTTCTCGGACCCCGGCAAGGGCGCGTCGGGCGCCGACAAGAATGTGTCGGGCGTTACCGTCGGGAGCACGCCGGCAAAGACCGTGACAGCGAAAGCGGTCCGCCTCACCCGTGGTCAGATGGTCAGCGTGATGCGCGGTGGCGACGTGGCGAACTGGGATAAAGGCTTGTCCAACACGCCGGATGGCGGCATTCGCATCGACCAGGTAGCGGCCCAGCCGTTTGCCGGCTTGTTGCAACTCAAGGATGGCGATGTGCTTAAAAAGATCAACAAGCGCCCGCTCGCGCGGCTCGCCGATGTTTCGCTTATTTTTTTCCACTTTGGCCGGGATGCTTCGATAGACATCGAACTCATCCGCAACGGCGTTTCCATGACCCAGCATTACGACATCCAACCATGACCATCCTGATGAAAAATTCCATCCGCCTTTTTCTGTGCTTCTTGCTGTTCGCAGCCGGCCCAATGATGGCGCGGGCAGCGGATGATAACGTCACCCTCAATTTCGTTAATTCCGACATCGAGTCTACGGTCAAGGCCGTCGGTGTCATCACGGGCAGGAATTTCCTGATCGACCCGAAGGTCAAGGGCTCGATCAATATCATTTCCAGCCAGCCCGTGGCGCGTTCGCTGATCTTTCCCATTCTGCTTTCGGCCTTGCGTCAGCAGGGATTCACGGCGATTGAAAATGACGGCATCGTCAAGATCATGCCGGATGCCGATGCCAGAACCCAGGCCGTGCAGGTCTTTTCGCGCAAAGGCAAGGCGTCCGGGGACCGGATCATCACCCAGGTTTTTCCCCTGATCCACGCGTCGGCTTCGCAGTTGGCGACGACATTGCGCTCGCTGGTTTCCTCGCCCAATTTTCTGACGACCTATCCGGGCGGCAACACGATCGTGGTCACTGATTATGCCGACAACGTGTCTCGCATCGGCCAGATCATCGACAACGTTGACCAGCCGGAGGACAACGACATTTTCACGATTACCATCCGGCATGCGTCCGCGCTGGATGTCTCGCAGATCATCGGCCGCTTGATGCCGGAGGTCTTCGTCCAGGGCGTGGCGCCGCCCATGCCGAGTGCAGAAGGGGTCAAGCGCACGGTGGTCGTGTCCGACCTCCGCAATAACCAGTTGCTCGTGCGCAGCGAATCGGCAGCGCACAGCAAACAGATTCGCTCCCTGGTGACCAGTCTCGATACGCCGGCAGCTTCCGGCAGCAACATCAACGTCGTTTATCTGCGCAACGCTAACGCTGTTACCTTGGCCAACACGCTGACGGGAATCCTGACGGGCAGCGGCCAGGACAGTTCCTCGTCGTCGAGTACCTCGGGAAGCGGCACTTCTTCCCTGACGTCGGGACTTTCCAACACGGGTTCGAGCTTCAACGGAACGAACAGCAGCAGTAACAGCAGTTCCGGCACCGGCTCGACATCGCAAACATCGATGTTGTCCAATAACTTCTCGTCGTCTACCACCAGTGCTCCGCAATCGGCGGGCGCCGCCGTTCAGGTCGATGGCGCCACGGTGATCATCCGCGCCGACAGCACGACCAACGCCCTGGTGATTACCGCGCCGGACCACGTATATAACAATCTGCGCGCGGTGATCGACAAGCTGGACGTTCGTCGGGCGCAGATCTATGTCGAAGCGCTGATCGCCGAGGTCAACGTCTCCAAAAACGATGAACTGGGCGTGCAATGGGGCGCCGTCGGTCAGGATGGATCCTTGCAGGGAGGCATCCTTTCCAATATCAGTCCGACCGCCACCAATCTCGGCGCTTTGTACGCGGGCTATGCCGCGGGCGCGATGGCGATTCCCGCGACCTTCAGTCTCGGGCTGTACAACGGCAACTTCGGCATACTGGCCACCGCGCTGGAGAGCAACGGCAATGGCAACGTCCTGTCCTCGCCCAATCTCCTGATGCTCGACAACGAGGAGGCGCGGATCATGGTCGGACAGAACATCCCGATCCTGACGGGCTCCTACACCACGGTCTCCGGCAGCACGACCAATCCGTTCCAGACCGTGGATCGCAAGGACGTGGGCATCGTGCTCAAGATCAGGCCGCAAATCTCGGACAGCGGTTCGATTACCCTGACCGTCGCGCAGGAGGTTTCGAGCGTCGACAATACGGTAGACACCAGCGGCGCCGGCATCGCCACCAAGGTGCGTCAGATCGATACGAAAGTTCTCGTCGACGACGGTCAGACGATTGTTCTCGGCGGTCTGATCGAGGACAAGATCAACGAATCAAAATTCCAGGTGCCCCTGCTCGGAGAAATCCCCTGGTTGGGCGGGCTTTTCCGCTACGAGACACGTGATTATACGAAGGTCAACCTGATGGTCTTCCTGCGTCCGACCATCCTGCGCGATGCAAAATCGAGCCAGGTGCTATCGTCCGAACGCTACGAATATCTGCGCGCCGAACAGGCGAAATTCGGGGCGCCGGCGGATAAAACTTCAGTGCAACTGCCGCCTCTGGCCGCGCCGGCTGTTCAGCCGGATGTCGTTCAGCCGCCCGCATTCATCAATGAAGATATATACCGGCCATGAGTGCAAGCATCGTCAGCTATGCCTACGCCAGGGAATTCGGGTTGTTCGATGCCGGCGAGGAGAACGGCGTCCGCCACGTGTTGTTTCGCGCCGGCGGCGATCCGTGCGCATTGAGTGAATTGCAGCGCCACTGTCCACAGCCCCTGAATGTGCAGGTCCTGGAGTCCGACGCCTATCAGGAGCGTCTGGCGCGGGTCTTCAACGAAGGCGGTACGGGCGCGGCGAGCATGGTCGACGACCTGGCGGGCATGGACGATCTGGCGAACCTGCTCGAAGAAATGCCGGAACTCGAAGACCTGATGGATGTCGAGGAAGACGCTCCGGTCATCCGCCTGATCAACACGCTGCTCGCCCAGGCCCTACGGGAAAATGCCTCCGACGTCCACTTCGAGATGTTCGAGATGCGGGCGACCGTGCGTTTTCGCGTCGACGGGCAGTTGCGCGACATCATCGAGCCCAAGCGCGGTCTGCACGCCGCGATGGTCTCGCGCATCAAGGTCATGGCCGGTCTGGACATCGCCGAGAAGCGTCTGCCGCAGGATGGACGGATCGCCCTGCGCATCGCCGGCAGACCGGTCGACGTGCGCGTGTCGACCTTGCCCGCCGGCCACGGCGAGCGGGTTGTCCTGCGTCTGCTGGACAAGTCGGCGGGTCGGCTCGAACTCTCCAAACTCGGCATGCGTCCCGATACCTTCGGGCGCCTGCAACACCTGCTGCAACAGCCCCACGGCATCCTGCTCGTCACCGGTCCGACCGGATCGGGCAAAACGACCACGCTGTATGCCGCGCTCGCCGGCATGGACAGCCATGCCACGAATATCATGACCGTCGAGGATCCGATCGAATACGATCTTGACGGCGTCGGGCAGACGCAGATCAACAACCGCATCGACATGAGCTTCGCTCGCGCTCTGCGCGCCATCCTGCGCCAGGACCCGGACGTGATCATGATCGGCGAGATCCGCGACCGCGAGACGGCGCAGATCGCCGTGCAGGCTTCGCTGACCGGCCACCTCGTGCTGGCGACCTTACACACCAACGATGCGCCGAGCGCGATTACACGCCTCGTCGACATGGGCATCGAACCCTTTTTGCTGGCTTCCTCAACCATCGGCGTGCTGGCGCAACGTCTGGCGCGCCGCCTGTGTCCGGATTGCCGGCAGATTTACGAGTCGGACGCCAGCGAGATGGAACTGCTGGGCGTTCAGCAACCATGTACGCTTTTTCGGGCGGTGGGTTGCGCTGAATGCAACCAGACCGGGTATCGGGGGCGCACCGGCCTCTATGAACTGCTGGTGGTGGATGAGGCGATCCGTACCCTGGTGCATCGGGGAGGCAACGAACAGGATATCCGTACCCGCGCGGTGGAGAACGGCATGATGCTGCTGCGTTCCGATGGCATCGCCCGCGTGCTGGCGGGTGAAACCACGCTTGATGAAGTATTGCGTGTCACGCGGGAAGGCTGAACGATCGTGACGGTTCCTTCCCGTTTTTCCATCCTGCGTGTCAGCCTGCCGTCCGACGACGCGTGGATGGTCCTCGACTGGCGCGGGTTCTCCGCTGACTATGTCCTGGCCGGGAGCGGGACGAGCACGCTTGAGGAACTTCCGGCGGCGAACGAGCTGGAGCTTCTCCTGCCGGCTTGCCGCGTGTCGGTGCACAGAATCGAATTACCCGCACGGGCGGGCAGGCATCTCGATGCCCTGATCCGGCAGGCGCTTGAAGATCGGCTGCTCGGCGACAGAACCGACGCGCTAGTCATGCCCGGCGTCCCGAGGGAAACGGAGTGTCGCGTGTGGGTGTGCAGTCGTCGCTGGCTCGAAAGCGCCCTGGAACGTTTGCTGTCCGCCGGTCGATACACGGCCCGCCTCATTCCGGAGTACGAACTGTTACCGGAGTCGCCGGAGGGTGAGGCGGCGATGTTCTGTGCGGCGGCGACGGGCGGGATGATCTTCCGGACCGTCGCGGGGCAGTTCGGTATTGTCGGCAACGAAGCCGTGCTCGCCCAACTCGCGGGAGGGGAAACGCCTCAACGCGTCGAGGATATTGCGCGTCAGCCTTGCCCGTCCGACAGCCGGATGGGGCTGCCTGCCGTGCTTTCACGCTTCGCCAGCCGGCGTTTCGATCTGCGGCCCTTACGGAGCGTGGGCATGCTGCTGGCCGTCTCGGTCGTCCTGGCCCTGTTTGGCACGATCGCGCACTGGCGGCATCTGGAAAACCGCGTGGCGCGCCTGCAACATGAAGTCCGGCAGACCTTCGCGGCGGCTTTCCCCGGTACGCCGATCATCGATCCCACCCTGCAATGGGAAAGCAAGCAACGCGAATCCAGAGAGGCGCGGGACGATGCGCTCGACACCGCCGTCCGCATCGCGGCGCGCCTCAATGTTCCGATCCGGCCACGCGCCATCGAGGTCGGCGAAGCGGGTTTGCGCCTGACGCTGACCGACAGCGACGCCGCGCAATTCAAGTCACAGCTCGAAGCCTTCGGCAAGTCGGAAAAGATGCCGGCCACCCCCGGCTTCACGCAGTTCATTTACCGCTTGGAGCGGGATCAACGCTAAAGGGAACGCATCGTGCCGATTTGGCAGAAATTGGGACAATGGTGGCAGGAGCGTTCCGGGCGGGAACGCCGGATTCTCGTGGCATGGGCGGCGACCGTCGCCGTGCTGTCGCTTTGGTTCGGCGTGTGCGCTCCGCTGTTTCAACGCATCGCCGTTTTGGAGAAACAGGTTCCTGAACTGGAAATACTGCTCAACCGCATGCGCACACAGTCGCCCGCCGTGAAGAGCGCGGGTGGCGCCGTGGTCAGGCAGTCCAACGAGGATCTGCGCAGCGTGTTGTTTGGTCAGCTCGCCGAACGCAAAATCACCGCGGAACTGCGCGCCTTGTCTCCGACGCGCGTCGAGATGCGCTTGCCGGAAATGCCGATGAAAGAGGCGCTCGAAATACTGGACGCCTTGCGCCAGGAGACAGGCTCTCACGTTGTGGTGTTCGGCGCCCGGAGTGAGGCGCCTTCCAGCGGAAGCGCGCGTATCGTTGTCGAACTGGAGCGCAATTCATGAATGTTGTTGAAATGATGGACAATATTTCCTGCGGAGCACTGCGGTCAATCCCTTCGCCCCGCTTGCGGAGCGTGCGAGGCCAAGGTGGCCGAAGGCCGGATGAGGGGGCGGCGATTCAGCACGAAGCAACACTGGAACATGTCCAACCCCCCCTCACCCGCCCCTGCCGGGGCACCCTCTCCCGCAAGCGGGCGAGGGAAAGCAAACGCCGCTCATGTTTCTCCATGAGTTTGCATCTCCTCCCAAAACGATCGCCGAAACCCCAGCCTTTAGGCCGAGGTATGGCCCCTCACCGCCCTGAAGAGTGGGGTTTCAAACCGGAGTTAGTTTTACGATGAATGTTGTTGAAATGATGGACAATATTTCCTGCGGAGCACTGCAGTCAATCCCTTCGCCCCGCTTGCGGGGCGTGCGAGGCCAAGGTGGCCGAAGGCCGGATGAGGGGGCGGCGATTCAGCACGAAACGACACTGGAACATGTCCAACCCCCCCTCACCCGCCCCTGCCGGGGCACCCTCTCCCGCAAGCGGGCGAGGGAAAGCAAACGCCGCTCATGTTTCTCCATGAGTTTGCATCCCCTCCCAAAACGATCGCCGAAACCCCAGCCTTTAGGCCGGGGTATGGCCCCTCACCGCCCTGAAGAGTGGAGTTTCAAACCGGAGTTAGTTTTACGATGAATGTTGTTGAAATGATGAACAATATTTCCTGCGGAGCACTGCAGTCAATCCCTTCGCCCCGCTTGCGGGGAGAAGGTGGCCGGAGGCCGGATGAGGGGGCGGCGATTCAGCACGAAGCAACACTGGAATATGTCCAACCCCCCCTTACCCGCTCCTGCCGGGGCACCCTCTCCCGCAAGCGGGCGAGGGAAAGCAAACGCCGCTCATGTTTCTCCATGAGTTTGTATCCCCTCCCAAAACGATCGCCGAAACCCCAGCCTTTAGGCCGGGGTATGGCCCCTCACCGCCCTAAAGGGCGGGGTTTCAAACCGGAGTTAGTTTTACGATGAAATGGCGTTTACTTCCCTCATGGCGGACGCTCCTGATTATCGCGGGAATCTTCCTCTTTGCCCTGATCGTTCGTCTGCCGGCCAGTTTCATGACTTTGTTCCTGCCGCAGGAAATCCAGCTTCGGGATATGCAAGGCTCTTTCTGGAACGGCCAGGCGTCCGTCGTCGGTGTGGGCGGCGTGCTCGTTCAGGAGCAGGTGTCATGGAATTTCCTGCCTCAGGCGTTGCTGGACGCGAGGCTGGTCTGGGCGGTCCGCGGTCGCCTGGCTGACCAGACAAGCAAGCTTGAACTGGTGGCGCGCGCGGGCGGTGTGGAACTGAACGAGGTCAGCCTGGCCTTGCCGCTTGAGCCTCTGGCCGCGCTCCATCCGGATCTGAAGTCGGTGCAGTTGGGCGCCCTGTTGCGTGTCACGGCGAAAAGCCTGAGCATGCGGTCGCCGCTCGTAGCCTCGGTGACGGTTGAGCATTTATTTACGCCGCTGGTCCCGCAACGGGAATTCGGAAGCTACCGGCTAAATTTCAAAGGCGAAACCGAAAGCAGGGGAGGGTGGCAGATCGCCACCGTCGCCGGGGTGCTGCGGGCCGCGGGGCAGGGGACGTTTGACATCGGCCAGTTAAAATTCAACGGCCGGCTCACGTTGACGCCGCAGTCTCAGATACCCGGTCTTTCTCCACTGCTGGCCTCCTTGCCCAAGTCTGGAGAAGGGTTTGTGCTAACGTTCTGAATGGGTCGGGCCTGTTGGTCTAACGCTCCCCCTGAAGGGTGGCTGGCTGCTGATAAAATCGCACAGGCCGTTTTGTAGGGGCGGCCCCAGGAATTATTTGCCCCTGCGGCGGAGTTTCAAATCCGGAATTAGTTTTATGATGATCAATCCTTGCAACAACACACGTTTTTAGAGAACACGAGAGAACCTTGCCCGTATTCAGCTATACAGCCATACCACTTGCCGGCGGGCGTCCCGTCAAGGGAACGCTTGATGTCGAGAGCGCCCGTCAGGCGAGGGTCGTGCTCAAGGAGCGCGGCCTGCTCGCTACCGAGATCGAATCGCAAAAGAGCGGCGTGGCGGAGCGTTCCCGCCTGCGTCTGGGCAGCGCGTTGCTCACGCGCTTTTCGCGCCAGCTCTCGGCGCTGCTCGACGCCGGACTGACGGTGGATGAGGCGCTGACGGTTCTGGCGGACCAGTCCGACAATGAGCGCGAAAAACGCCTGATCGCCATCCTGCGCAGCGATATCGCCAGCGGCCTTTCGGTTTCCGCGGCGATGGTCGCGATGCCGCGCTCTTTTCCGTCGTTTTACCCCACGCTGGTCAAGGCAGGCGAGGAATCCGGCCACCTGGCTGGCGTCATGCAGCGGCTCGCCGTTTACCTGGAGGAGCGCGCCGAGCTTATTTCCAAGGTGGCCCTGGCGTTCATCTATCCGGCCGTCGTTTTCGTGGTTTCGGCGCTGGTCATCGTCGGCATGCTGACCTGGGTCGTGCCGCAGATGGTTCAGGTGTTTCAGGGCGCGCGGCAGACCTTGCCGCTGATGACCCGTTTGCTGCTGTCGATCAGCGCCTTCGTCGGCGATTGGGGACTCTGGATAGTGGCGCTGACCGTGCTGGCCGTGGTTCTTTTTGTCTCCGCCATGCGCCACAATGCCTTTCGTCTGCGTGTGCATGCCTGGCGCCTTGATCTGCCGGTTTTCGGCCATTTCGAACGCGCCGCCAATACCGCGCGCTTTGCCAGTACGCTGGCTATTCTGGTGGGCAGCGGCGTGCCCTTGTTGTCCGCGTTGGCTGCGGCGGAAGGCGTCATGACCAACCGGGTGCAGCGCGCGGCGGCCAATGCCGCCGCCCTCCAGGTGCGCGAGGGCATGGGCCTATCGCGGGCGCTTGCCGGCACGCGCCAGTTCCCGCCCATCCTCATACACCTGGCGTCCAGCGGCGAGGCGACTGGTCGCCTCGATCGTATGCTCGAACGGGCGGCGCAGGAACTCTCGCGTGAGTTGTCCCGACGCATCGAAGCATTCACCACTTTACTCGGACCGGCCGTCGTTCTCCTGATGGGGGGCGTCGTGCTGTTCATCGTGCTCGCCATCTTGCTGCCGGTCTTTGAAATCAACCAGTTCGTCAAATGAATCAAGGAGCTTCCATGAAAACAAGTGCAATTTGGATATGTCCGCGGATATGTCCGCCCGTTTCCCTGCGTGGCGCGGCGGGCTTCACGCTGATCGAAATTCTCGTCGTCGTTTCCATTCTGGCCATTCTCGGCGCGCTGGTCGTGCCCAAGATCATGGACCGTCCGAACGAGGCGCGCGTCGTTGCAGCCAAACAGGACATCGGCACACTCATCGCCGCGCTCAAGCTGTATAAACTGGACAATGGCCGTTATCCGACGACCGAGCAGGGGCTGAAGTCGCTGACCGAAAAGCCGATGTCGGAGCCGGTGCCCGGTAACTGGAAGAACGGCGGCTATCTGGAAAAGCCGCCGAAGGATCCGTGGGGACATGATTACCTTTACCTCAATCCCGGCTTGAGGGGCGATATCGACGTAATGAGTTACGGCGCCGACGGTCAGCAGGGCGGCGAGGGCTATGACGCGGATATCGGTTCCTGGATGTAAATGAAGCCGTGGATGCCATGACCCACTGGATTGGAATGCGCGGCAGGTCCGGGACGCGGGGTTTTACCCTGATCGAGATCATCGTGGTCTGTGCTGTCGTGGCGATCGCTCTGGGAATAGTTACGATCAAGTTCGATTTTTCCGACGGCCGGCGTTTGAGCCAGGCCGCCGAGATGCTGGCGGGCCGTCTCGAAGCGGCTCGTGACGAGGCGGTGATGCGCGGGCAGGTGCTTGCGTTTTCCAGCGATGGGCATGGATTCCAGTTCTGGGCGGCTGATCGCGCGCGCGGCGCCTGGGTGGCTTTAACCGACACCGATGTCGTTGCCGCGGGCCGTCTGGCGGATGGTGTCGCGCTGAGTGCTCTGCGCGTCAACGGGGCGCTGTGGCCGCTGGGAGAACGGCTCATTTTCTCGTCCGGCGGATTGACCGAGGCGTTTACGCTGACCTTGACGGCCGGTCAGCAGTCCATCGACATCGTCGGTGATGCGCTCGGACGCATCGAAATCCGTAACTCGCTTTAGTCACCAACAAGTCAGGTCTGTACAAATCATGGGAAGAAATCAATGCAACGAGAAATGAGCGGGCGGGATAAAGTGTAAAGGGCCGTAGGGCGGATGAGCGAAGTGTAATCCGCCGGATGTGGGGCTTTGCGACAGGCCATTCGGCGGAAGGCGCTGCGCTTTTCCGCCCTACGCCGTGCTTGAATTGAGGTTTTTAGTGTTTATCAAGATGAGAACGCGCGTTCTGGGCTTTACTTTGCTGGAAACTTTGGTGGCTTTGGCTGTCATCGGCATCGCCATGGCGGCCGCAATGCGCTCGACCCGGTTTGCCGTCGATACCGTCGCCGATCTCAGAGTACGCACGGCCGCGGGATGGGTGGTCCAGAATCTGGAGAGCGAACTGCGCGCCACGCGCGCTTTCCCGGCGATGGGCGCCAGCAGTGGCCGGGCCGTGCAGGGGCGGCAGGAATTCCTCTGGCGGCAGGAGGTCGGAGGGACGCCCAATTACAGTTTCCGGCGTGTCGAGATCAAAGTGTTTTTGCCCGGGCAGCCGGAACATGCCGTGGCCAGGCAGGTCGTTTATGTCGCGCGCCAGCAGAACAACTGATGCCGCGTCCGCCGAAGGCGGATTTACCCTCCTGGAAATCCTGGTCGCGTTGGCGATTTTTGCCCTGGCCAGTGTTATCGCCTATAGCGGACTCGATTCCGTGGCTTCGACCAAAAGCGCGCTGGATAAGGAAATACGTTTCTGGCGTGAGCTGGGCATGGTTTTCGATCGCATGGAAGCCGATTTTCTACAGAGCGTGCCGCACCCGCTGCGTGAAAATCAGGAGGTTCTGCTGCCTCCGCTGCGTGGCGGTAAAACCGGTAATAGCGACGTCGACAGCGGCGGCTTTTTCATCGAGCTGATCCGCCAGGACGAGAGCCGCGCGCAGGTGCGCATCCTCTATCTCTGTGAACAGGGGCGTTTGATGCTGCGGGTGAGTACCGTGAGCCTTTTCGGCACGATGGTCGGGACGGGAAACGAGGCCGGAGCAGGACAGATCATCGACATGCCCTTGCTGCAAACCGTCGAACGCTGCGAAACGGCGTTTCTCAGCGTCTCCAACGCCTGGCTGGCGGAATGGCCGGGCGATCAGGCCCTGGCGCGGCCGAGGGCGATCCTTGTACGCCTGGCGCTGGCGGGGCAGGGCTCGTTCGAACGGGTGTTTTATCTGCCATGAGATACCTTCGACATGATCGCTGTCGGGAACGCGGCATTGCGCTGATCACGGCGATTTTCATCGCCGCGCTGGTGGCTTCGCTGGCTTTCGCGCTGAGCACCAGGGAGCGGCTGTGGCTGACGCAGCTTGGCAACCGCAACGATTTCCACGCCTCCCAATCTACCGTGCTGAGCGCCATCGATCTGGCGCGTCTGACCTTGCGCGACGACATGCGCAACAATCAGGTCGATCACCTGCTCGAAGCATGGACCGTCCCGGTGCCGCCGATCAACGTCGAAGAGGGCCGCGTCGGCGGACGGATCGTCGAGTTGCAGGGTCGCCTGAACCTCTACACCTTGCAGAGCGAGGGCAAGGTGAATGAGACCGGCGTACTTGCGCTGCAACGCCTGCTCTCGACACAGAACCTGCCCAACGATTGGGCGGGCAAAATGGCCGAGGCCATGGCGACGCAGGTGATGCTGTGGCAGAAAATGCGCAAGGCGGATGCGGCGGCGGCCAGGATTACCAGCAAGCTGCTGCCGGTAGGCAATCTGGAGGAACTGGCTGTGCTGTCTGGCGTCAATGCCGAAAAACTGGCGATGCTTGAGCCCTTGATAACGGTTTTACCCGAATCGACCCTGGTCAACGTTAATTTCGCGCCGCCGGAAGTCCTGATGGCCGTGACGCCGGGATTATCGATCAGTGAAGCGGAATCTCTTGTCAATCGTCGGGCGCGGGCGCATTTCATTTCGGCACAGGACTTTGTCAAAGCCTTGCCGGAAAAATTGCGCGCGTCGACCCAGGCGACCCGCTATACCGTCGAAAGCCAATATTTCCTGTCTGAAGCTGAAGCCCAATACGGACGCGTTTACGTTCGACTGCAAGCCTTGGTGTATCGCCAACGCGGCAGGATGCCCGAAATCGTGTGGGTCAGAAGGGCGTAGTCGGTGGTCGCTGAATTTGAATGCAGGGAAGCGTCATTCTTCTCCATGACGGCGCTCTACTGAAACGGATGGCTCGATTCCTTGTTGGCTTATCGCGGTTTTCATGGTTTCGGCGGTTTGTCGCTTCGCTGCTTTCAATTCGGCACGTTTCTTGAAATTGAGAAAATACCGCGTCCATTCATGGAACGAGATTTCAGAGATCGCGGTTTGCCTTCGTTCTTTTTTGATTCGGCGATCCCTGGAACCCGCCGGAGGGCCGACATCCCGTTTTCGGCGGTCGTTCAGATTACGCTTTTCGTCGAATAGAGGCATGAGCTTCCCCGCTAACATTCGTGGATCGACCGGCCAGACTTGCTCCGCTGTCATTCCCTCGGAGCAGGGCTCAATCAATTCCATGATCCGGCAAGAGTAAAAATACGAAACGGAAACTATGGTACCGTATAACCGGGTGTGATGGAATTTCACACTCGGTGGAAGTGAACATCTTACAACGAATAGTTGCTGTCCTGGGTTCCGACCCGCGTCATCCGATCGAAGTTCTGCGATCGTTTCTCGGGGCAGGCGGAGACAGCCAGTAAATTTGTTAGCAGTTTTGTTATCAATCCGGCGGACGATCCATCCGTTTTTGTACACCATGCAACACAAGAAATCGAGAACCGAAAAGATCGACGTTCGCGGTCTGCGCTATAACGTTCGCCACTGGGGGCCGGAAGATGCGCCGTCCGTGTTTTTCCTGCACGGCTGGATGGATTGTTCCCCCACTTTCCAGTTTGTCGTCGATGCGCTCAAACAGTCGTGGCATGTGATCGCCCCCGACTGGCGCGGTTATGGCGAGTCGCAGTGGCTGAACCAGCCGTACTGGTTTCCTGACTATTACGCCGACCTGGATTGCCTGCTGTCGCGCTATTCGCCGGACAAGCCGGTACGGCTGGTGGGACACAGCATGGGCGCCAACATCGCCGGAAGTTATGCCGGCGTGCGGCCGCAGCGGGTTTCCCGGTTGGTCATGCTCGATTTCCTTGGCCTCAAGCCGGCTATCGACGATGATTCCCCCAATCTGCTGGGCAGATGGCTGAACAACGTTGAGCAAGGAGTCAAGGCGAATTTTCATCCGAATTGCGAAGCGCTGGCCGCCCGGTTGATGGAAGCCAATCCGCGCCTCACCGAGTCGCGCGCCGCCTTCCTCTCGTGGAACGTGAGCCGCATGAACAGCGACGCAACGGTGACCCTGGCCTGCGATCCCTGGCACCGCGTGCCCTCGCCGCTGGTTTACCGCATTGAGGATACACTGGCCTGCTGGCGGCGCATCGAGGCGCCCGTGCAGTTACAGATCGCCGAACATGGTTTCATCGTCCGGCGCTTCGGGAACGATCCGCAGGAATACAAGCGGCTCCTCTCCAGTTTTCCCAATCTCTGCATCGTGTCCATTCCAGATTCCGGTCATAGCGTGCAGCACGACCAGCCCGAGCGCGTGGCCGCGGCCATCGAGGATTTCCTTCGCCGGGATCAGGGATCAGATCCCTGAACTGCATCTAAACGTAAAATGCTCTATCCTCACGGTTTTCATCTTGTTTGACGGACAAAATCAAGCCGGTCTGGCCGGCGGAAAGGGTGTTTATATGGATTTCCAGCAAAGTTTGCGCAAACTGGCGGAAGCCGGGCGTTTGGCCGTTGTAAAAAGCGAGGTGGACCCCGTTCACGAACTGGCCGGCATCGCCAGGGAATTCGAGGGCGGCAAAGTCGTGCTGTTTGAAAAAGTCAAGGGATTTACCTTCCCCCTGGCGATCGGCCTGTGGTGGAACCGGGACAATCTGGCGGAACTGTTCGGCGTGGAAAAGAGCGATTTGTCCTTTTTATTCGCCAGGGCGATGGCCAGTCTGGCCAAAAACCCCGTCGCGCCCGTCGTTGTGGAAAACGCGCCAGCCCAACAGGTGGTCATGGAGGACGTGGACCTTTTCCGCATTCCCGTGCCCACTCTGGCCTTGAAAGACGGCGGGCCTTATTTCGACAACTGCATCGTCATCGCCAGGGATCCGGATACCGGCGTGCGCAACACCTCGATACACCGGCTGATGATTACCGGCAAGGACAAACTGGGCCTGCTGATGGATTACGGCCGGCATCTGCGGGATTATTACGAACGCGCCGAGGCGCGGAACGAAGCGCTGGAAATCACCATCAACAACGGGGTGAATGCCGCCTATTACGTGGCCGCCATCACGCCCTCCGCCGCCGCCCCCATCGACGTGGACGAACTGGGCGTGGCTTCTTTTCTTCTGGGGGAACCGGCCCGCCTGTGCCGGAGCAAAACCGTCAAGCCCGAGGGCATCGCGGACGCCCAACTGATCATCGAGGCGGAAATACTGCCCCACCTGCGGGAACCGGAAGGTCCCTTCGGGGAAGTCAGCGGCTATTACGCCGTCGAGGACAATCGCTGGGTGGTGAAAGTCAAAGCCATAACTCATTGTCAAAACCCGGTGATCAGCTCGCTTTTGCCCGGCAAGGAGGTTTGGAATTCCGTGGGTTTGGGGGTGGAAGCCAGCCTTTTCCAAAACATTTCCAGGCAGGTCAAAGGGCTGAAAAAGGTCTATATGACCCACGGCGGCAGCCACTATCACGTGATCATCCAGATCGATCCGCCAGCCAACGGATTATCCAAGAACGCCATCCTGGCCGCTTTCGCCGCCTTCCCGCCCCTGCAAATGGTCACGGCGGTCAACAGCGACGTGGATATCGAGAACCCCGAGGAAGTCGAGCGCGCGATGGTCACCCGCTGCGACCCCACCAGGGACATCATCATCATCCCCGGCGCACTGGGCCATGAGCTGAACCCCGTCACCAACGACGGTTTCGGCGCCAAAATGGGTTTCGATTGCACTTACCCACTGCCCAAGGAGCGGAAATACGAGAAAGTGGCTTTCCAGAAAGTCAATCTCGGTGATTATGAAATTGATTATCCTGAAAAAAGCAGTTAGTCACTAATTTGACAGGGCCATCGCATAGGGCGGGTGCGGGTTGAAAAAGTCGAAGCGCATCCTGACGGATTCCGCGCATGGGCGATGGCCCTGCCGGGCGTGACTTTTTTGGCAAAAACATTTGATTTTTTGTGCTAAGGAGTCGTTCATAAATTAAGTTTACACACGTGGGCGAATTCCGTAATTCCACTCTGGATGGAAGTCAGCGCGGATGATTCTGAGTTTCTGGAGTTCTTTGTCGGAAACTTTTGTGCCGCAAACATA
>BNUC01000084.1 GCA_025997075.1 Betaproteobacteria bacterium
CTCACCCGCCCCTGCCGGGGCGGGTGAGGGGGGATTGGACATGTTCCAGTGTTGTTTCATGCTGAATTGCCGCCCCCCTCATCCGGCCTTCGGCCACCTTCTCCCCGCAGGCGGGGCGAAGGGATTGACCGCAGTGCTCCGCAGGAAATATTGTCCATCATTTCAACAACATTCATCGTAAAACTAACTCCGGTTGAAACCCCGCCCGTAAGAAAGGTGGGAGCCATACCCCTTTCTTACGGGCGGGGTTTCGGCGACCATTTTGGGAGGGGATGCAAACCCCTTCCAAAACACCTTAGACCGACAGGCATGAAGGCCTGTCGCTAATTTCTTGCTGAATATGTTTGTCATGGAGAAACATGAGCGGCATTTGCTTTCCCTCGCCCGCTTGCGGGAGAGGGTGCCCCGGCAGGGGCGGGTGAGGGGGGATTGGACATGTTCCAGTGTTGTTTCATGCTGAATTGCCGCCCCCTCATCCGGCCTTCGGCCACCTTGGCCTCGCACGCCCCGCAAGCGGGGCGAAGGGATTGACCGCAGTGCTCCGCAGGAAATATTGTCCATCATTTCAACAACATTCATCGTAAAACTAACTCCGGTTGAAACCCTGCCCTTTAGGGCGGTGAGAGCCATACCCCGGCCTGAGGCCGGAGTTTCGGCGACCCTTTGGTGAGGGGTGCAAACCCCTTCCTAAATACGTTTGACCGACAGGCCTGAAGACCTGTCGCTAATTTCTTGGTCGTTTCAAGAAGGACACGCATGGAGAGCCTCGCGTCATCACCGGTCAGGCGGCACGCATCCGGTCAGCGCAGTCTACCAGGAGATCGACCAGCGCGGGTTCAAAATACGCGCCCCGCCCTTCTTCGATGACCTGCATCGCCTTGTCATGATCGAAGGCCTTTTTATAAGGGCGCTTCGCCGTCAGGGCTTCATAGACATCAACCACCGCCATGACCCGCCCCAACAGGGGGATCGCTTCACCCGCCAGCCGGTTCGGATAACCGCTACCGTCCCATTTTTCGTGATGGTAGGCCGCCAGCGTTTTGGCGTATTGCAAAAAGAGATTGTCCCGGCTGCTCTTTTCCAGGTCTTCGATAAACTTCACGCCCAGCCCGACGTGTGTTTTCATCACCTCGTATTCCTCGGGCGTGAGCTTGTCCGGCTTTTTTAAAATGGTGTCGGTAATGGCGATTTTGCCGACATCGTGCAGCTTCACGCCGCGCAAGAGCGCAGGGGCGTCCCATGTTTCCACGGTGTCCCGAAAAGCTTTCGACTCCGCCATCGCTTCGAGCAATACATCAAAACAGCGTTCTGACCGCCGGTTGTGCGAACCGGTGGTGGTATCCCGCCGTTCCGCCAGATCCTCCAGAAAATCCAGCGTGCCCATCTGTAATTGCATGAGGTCTTTGGTTTTTTCCGTCACCATCTCTTCCAGCCGATGCTGATAGTCGACGAGATTCAAGAGCGTTTCCACGCGTTTTAACAGCAGCGGAGGCGAAAAAGGCTTGGAGATGTAATCGAGCGCGCCCAGCTCAAGCCCCAGAATTTCACTTTCCGGATCGGTCTTGGCCGTCAGGAAAATGACCGGGATGTCGCGGGTCGAAGGATCGCGTTTCAGATGCTTGATCGATTCAAAGCCATCCATGTCGGGCATGCTGACGTCCAGCAGGATGAGTGACGGCTGACAACGCGGCAACAGATTGAACATGCCTATCGCGCTCGGCGATGTCAGCGTTTGATAACGCTCGGAAAGCGTTTTTTTACCCACCAGCAGATTCAACGGATCATCATCCACCAATATGACCAGTTTTCGTTCCATTTTTTCCTCCTGAACATAAGCCTTTTTCACAGCGCTGGCTCGAACCACACCGGCCAATCCAGCGGATGCCAATCTATAAGGCCCTTCAGGGCGGTTTCAGCGAAATCGGCAGTGGAACTGCCTTGAGAATCTCTGCTGCCCAGCGCGTACAGGTAGTTGTGTGTGTGTGTGTGTGTGTGTGTGTGTGTGTGTGTGTGTGTGTGTGTGTGTGTGGCAAGAATCGTGCCAGAACACACTTTTAGCGGAAATATTTTGCAAAGTCATGATATATAGAAAATCGGGGAGACAGAGTAACAATCCCCCCGCAAAGCCGGGGGATTATAAGGGAATTTATTAGCGCCTCAAAGGCGCCCATGAAACCGTGGGCCGCCTAAAGGCGGCTGCCGCATCTACAACTTCTTCTGGTCATAACGATCATCTACTTCCTCTTGACGTCGGATAGACACCTTGACCTTCTCTTCATTATCTTACGGTCGAAACCTTGTATCCTTTAGCCCCAAACACCTCGCCCGTGAGCCACCTTGTATGTTCCAGATTTTGATACTCCTTCATGGATTCCTTCTTACTCTTGGTCGAGTTTCGGAGCGTTCCATTGACCGTCGTATAGGTCAAACCTTTGGGAGTCCCCCGGCAGAACCGGGGGTTTACCTCGTTGAAATTATGCTTTGAATTGAGAGGATAGTTTGTGAAATTGTTCCCCCTCGCGGAAGAATTTGCAGGCGTTTTTGATGCTGATGAACTCGGCCTCGCGCCTGAATTGTTACGCGCCGTTTCCGACCAGGGTGACACGATTCCGGCTCCGATCCAGCAGGTAGGTTGGGAAAGCCGCGAAGCAAACCCCAACGTTGGGGGTATCAGGTATCAACCCCATGCCGGCGACGGGCCGCCGCGATAGCGGCAAGCGTGAGGGCGGTCAAAAACCCGCCGTTCGATTTTGATACCTGACATCTGATCCCTGTTGTTTTCTCCACACATTTTGTGATCGGCGTGTTGGATTTCCTTGCAAAAATTTGCCTTTTGTGGATGGCTAGAAAAGAATCCAGAAATCGCAAGGCAAACCATAAAGAGAATAGGTTGGTGGTGAGCATAGCGAACCCCAACGCAACAGCGGTTCCGTTCAACCGCCCAACATTGGGGTTTGCTTCGTGGCACCTCAACCCATGAGCCAGGGATCAGATATCAACCCCAAAACCCGCCGTTCGGTTTTGATCCCTGATACCTGATTCCAACCCGAAAATGTTCCAACTTTTTTACAGGAGAAAGAAACCATGAAGAAAACACTGATGACCCTGCTGCTGCTGCCGCTGCTCCTCTGCCTTGCCCTGCCGACGCAGGCGGCGGAAAAATTCAAGGATTTTCTTTTCAAAGGTATGCCGGATTATGAGATTGGGGCACAGACGAGAAATTTTGAACAGCTTGAGATCAAGAGCCCGAAGCCTGAAAGCAAGAATTTTGTCGAAACCACCTATGAAGGCAACCGCGTCTATTCGCGCTATAACTATCGGGGCGATGAAACGGTCCGGCCGAGCGACTTGCAGGTCAAGCGTTATTTCCAGTCCGCAGTGAACAAGCTGGGCGGGGAAGTCCTTTTTGAGAGTGACAGTCAACTCCATGCCTCTTTCAAGCGTAACGACAAGCAGTATTACATGGTCGTCAAGGCGGGCGGCAGGAGCGCTATCGGGTACGAATTGTGGATTCTTGAGCTGGCCGAACTGGACTACGATGTGGAGATCATCGATTCGGACACCATCCTGCACAAGCTGGACAAGGAAGGGCACATCGCGCTGTACATCAATTTCGATACCGGCCTTGCCACCATCAAGCCGGAATCCAAAGACGTCATCGACGAAATCGTGACCGCCCTGAAGAGCAAGCCGCAACTCAAAGTCAAGCTGGAAGGGCACACCGACAACGTGGGCAACGCCGCCGCCAACAAAAAGCTTTCCGACGACCGGGCCAACGCGGTCATGAACGCCATCTCCGCCAAGGGGATCGACAAGACGCGCCTGTCCGCCGAAGGCTTCGGCCTGGACAAGCCCATCGCCGATAACGACAGCGAAGCGGGACGAGCCAAGAACCGCCGCGTGGAACTGGTGAAGATGCCGTGATTCAGGTATCAGCGAAGTAATTGGGCCTGAGCCGAAAATCGTCCCGAAGAAACACGGTGAGCATGAACAGGCGTTTGCTTTCCCTCTCCCCTTGTGGGAGAGGGTGCCCCGGCAGGGGCAGGTGAGGGGAGGATTGGGCCTGTTCCAGCCCTGTTTCGCGCTGAACCGCCGCCCCCTCTCCTGCCCTTCGGGCATCCTCCCCCACGAGGGGGGGGAGGAAGATGGATCGCCCTACTCCGCGGGAAGTGTCGAAAATGGTGAAATTTCTTATCAATAAGTGTTTCTTGAGAGAGGAATCAGGTATCAACCCCAAAACCTGCCGTTCGGTTTTGATTCCTGATACCTGACATCTGATCCCTGATAAGGAGAAAGAAGATGAAATACGGAAGAATTTTCACGTGGGCGTCAGCGACGATTCTGACGGTTTTCTGGTCCGTGGCCGGGTACGCGCACGATCTGGCGATTTTCCACACCAACGATGTCCACGGCTATGCCTTCGAGGAGAAGGATGAGCAAGGGCATTTGACGCGCCTGGGCTATGACCGGCTCAAGGCCGTTGTCGATGCCGAAACGTCCCGGCACAAGCTGCTCCTGGACGCCGGGGACGTGCTGCACGGGCAGGCTTTCGCCACGTCGAGGCGGGGCGATCTGGCCGCGCTCGTGTTGAGCCTGGTGGGGTACGACGCCCTCGCCGCCGGGAATCATGATTTCGACTACGGCCAGGAGCGTCTCCTGTCGCTCGCCGACAAATACCGGCTCAACTTTGTTGCGGCAAACGTGACGAAAGGGAAAGCCAGGGAGTTCATCCTGCCCCGGTATGTCATGCGGACCTTCGACGATATGAAAGTCGGCATTTTCGGTCTTTCGACCCCTGAAACGATGACGACGACCGACCCGCGGAATATCGTGGGGCTTTCCTTCGGCGATCCTGTCGCTGCCGCCAGGAAGATGGTGAAGCGCCTGAAAAACGAGGGCGCCGACCTGATCATCGCGGTGAGCCACATGGGCAGCGAGCCTTATTGCAGCCCCATGTCCCGGACCATCGCGGAAAAGGTTCCCGGTATCGACCTGATCGTGGACGGGCACAGCCACAGCGAGACGGTGACGCGCGTCAACAACGGCAAGCGCTCCACGCTGGTCGTCAGCGCCGGTTCGTACTTTCAAAATCTGGGGCGCGTGTATGTGGATCGCAAGCCCGGCGGCGGCTTCAGTCTGTCCGCGGAAACGCTGCCGGCGTCCGCTTTCGACGGGGTCAACCCGGACGCGGCGTTGCGCGAAGCCATGACCGCCCTGAGGACGGAACTCGAAACCGAACTGAGCCAGGTGGTCTTGCGCCTCCCCTTTGAACTCGACGGCTCCCGGCAGAACGTGAGAAGCGCCAGCACCAATCTGGGGAAAATATTATGCAATGCCTTTACGGAAGCGACCGGCGCGGATGTGGCCCTGCTCAACGGCGGGTCCGTCCGTGACTCCATCGCGGCGGGAGAGGTCACCAAAGGCGCGCTTTTGTCGGTGCTGCCTTACGGCAATTACATCTTCACCATCAAAATTACCGGCAAGGACCTTCTGGACGCGCTGAACCACGGTCTCAGTGAAACGGGCGCCGGGGCTTTCCCACAATTCTGGGGAATGGAGGTCGAGGCCCGCAAGGTGACAGGCGTCGCCAGCGACGGTTCAGGGAAAGAAGGCCTGACCGCCGATTCCGTAAAAATAGGCGGGAAACCGTTGAAGGCCGATGGACGCTATGTCCTCGCCATCAACGATTTCCTGTATTCTGGAGGAGACGGGTACGCCATGTTCAAGAAGTATGCGTATCACGAATTCGCCACCCTGGAAGAAATGTTCCGGAATTTCGTGACGAAGAAGACGACGGAGGAACTTCAGGCGATCTCGGAGACGCAGGTTCTCCGCGTCGTCGAGCCGTAGGGATCAGGTATCAGATGCCAGGTATCAGGTATCAAAACCGAACGGCGGGTTTTGGGGTTGATTCCTGATACCTGAAATCCAGAAACTTAATCAAGGAGAAAAGCGAAATGAAGACGTTACCTACGATGTTGACTATTGCCCTGGGCTTTGCGCTGAGCGCCTGCTCGAACATGCAGATGGGGTCTGCCGACGCCAAAACGGAAGTCACCGGATCCGCGGGAGGGTCGGAGAGCCAGAACGCCAGCAACAAGCTGGAACACTGCAACGCGTCTCTGGGCACCATCGCCGTCATCGAGGACACCAGCGCCTCGTGGTACGGCGTCCTCACCGGCGAATACAAGCTGGGGCCGACGACGCCGGTACTCCGGTTGATGATCCAGCAATCGAACTGTTTCGTCGTGGTCGAACGCGGACGGGCGATGGGCGCCATGATGGGGGAACGCGCGCTGCAGCAATCGGGCGAAATGCGCGCGCGATCCAATTTCGGCAAGGGCCAGATGGCCGCGGCGGACTACGCGATGTCCCCGTCGATCACCTTCTCCAACAATAACGCCGGCGGGCTGGGCGCGGCCCTGGGCGGCTTGTTGGGTTCCCACAACCAGACGGCGGCGGCGCTCGGCGGCAGCCTGAACGCCAAGGAAGCCAGCACCGTGCTTACCGTGATCGACAACCGCTCCGGCGTGCAGCTCGCCGCCGCCGAGGGCAGCGCCAGGAACTGGGACTTTGGCATGGCCGGCGGGCTGCTTGGGCGCAGCTTCGGCGCTTCCGGTGGCGGTTACGCCAACACCGCCGAAGGCAAGGTGATCGTCGCCGCGCTCATGGATTCGTACAACGGCATCGTCCGCGCCGTGCGCAACTACAAGGCGCAGGAAGTCAGGGGCGGACTCGGCACGGGAGGCAACCTGGCCGTTCAGGGCGCTTCTTCGGAACAAATGTCGCTTCGTGAGGCGCAGACGAAGCTCAATGAACTGGGATTCAACGTCGGCACGCCCGACGGAAAGCTCGGGCCGCGAACCCGATCGCAATTGATCCGCTTCCAGCAATCTCGACAAATCGAGGCCAGCGGGGCGCTGGATCAACCGACCATCATCGAGCTCATGAAGTAATTCCAGCCGCGGACACCGAAAGCCCTCGCGCTCCATCATGCCCGGCGCGGGTGCTGTACGGGCGGGTTTCAAACCCGCCCTCTACGACCGAAAGCGGTGAGCAGACGCCCGACGATAATGCTTTGACATCCTCCCTCACGGCTAAAAACAAGGTGATGACCTGATAGAATGATGATATTCGTAACAGGGGCGTACTATGGAAAACAGGAATGCGTGGGCTCTGGTGCTCGCAGGATTTTTGCTGGCAGCGGGCATGAGCGCGGCGGCGTTTATCCTGGGCGGAAAATTCAAGACCTTGGGCGACAACCGGCAGCACATTGCTGTCAAAGGTCTGGCCGAAAAGCCGGTACAGGCTGATCTGGCCGAATGGACGGTGGGCCTGGAGGTCAAAGAAGCAGGTTTTGCCGGGACACTGGAAAAATTGCGCGCCTCCCGCCCGATGCTGGATGAATTCCTCGCGCAACAAGGTTTTCCGGCTGCCAGCCTGGAGATCGGTAACGAACAGGTCGGGCCGAACATGGTGACGGAATACACCGAGCACGGCATGCGTTCAGTGCAGCAAGGTTACATGGGGCACCAGTATATCCGGGTACGCAGCAAGGAACTGGAACGCATAACGCAAGCGCATAAAGTGGCGATCCAACTGACCGCCGACGGCAAACCGGTAATCTACGATGCCCCCCTGTACCTGGTCAGCGATCTGGAAAGCATCAAGATGTCCCTGATCGGCGCGGCGACCCGCAACGCCCGGCAACGGGCCGATGAGTTCGCCAAGGTCGGCAATGTGCAGGTCGGCGCCATGCGCTCCGCCTCGCAGGGCGCATTCTACATTTTGCCAGCCAACGCCGAGTCGGACGCGGGCGATTACGGCGGCGTCTATGACAAAAGCACTATCGCCAAGAAAGCGCGGGTCGTCGTGACCATAGACTACGGTATCGAATGAATCCGGCTTGCAAGGCGGAGTTTCGCAAAGCACCGCTTTGCGCCGCCAAAGTGTAGGGCCATTTATTCAGCGTTTCCAGAGCAGCCATCGATAACATGACAGGCAAATCAGCCAGTCGAAGAGCAGTGTCCAGAGGTTGTGCGAGAGAAAGTGCGCGCCCTGCATCATCCTGCCGAGCGAAAAGACCGTTCCCAATCCGAGCGCGACCGCCAGGGCAATACGCGCGGCGCGCGTATGCCGGTCGCGCAGGACGAAGAAAAGGGCGATCAGCGAAAATCCCGCCGAGGCGTGGCCGCCGGGCCAGCAGCGGCCGGATTTTTCGGTGGCGGGCCGTTTTTCGAGCAGGGAGGTGAATTGCTCGCTGCCGCCAAACTCGGTGAGGCTCCAGGGGCAGTGTATCGCCGTCAGGGTTTTGAGCGGCGTGACGATGCTCGTCGATAATGCGAGAGAGAGCACCAGATACCCCAGGGAGCGACGCCAGATACGGAAGCGCGTCGGAAACAGACTGATCAGAAAGCCGGCAATAGCCAGCACGCCGAGGATAATCACGGCCTGCTTGGCGCGGTCGTGAAGAATGTCTTCCAGAAAAAAACTGTGGCGGCCAATGAATCCGCTGTCGGGATCGTAGAACAATCGCGCCAGCGCGAAATCCAGTTCCGCCGGATCGAAAACGAGCAGCAGCGCCATCAACGCAAGCGGAATACCAAAGCCCAGGCGGAAATCAAAAGGCCGGGGGGTTTCAGGAATCAGATGCCAGGTATCAGGAATCAAAACCGAACAGCGCCTTTGCGGGAATGACGGAGTGGTGAGGCTCAAAATAAAAAGGGTTGGCTATAAAGTGAAAATCAGCGCCGACCAATCATGGTGCTTTTGGGCAAGTCCTGATCTTTCCAGGCAATTAAGCCTTGCTGAAAAGCGTGGCTGGCGCTCTGGTAATAGGCGATGCTCCGTTTCAGCAAGGGATCGCCGGAATCCGTTTTTGTCTCATGACTGAGGCCCAGCGCGTCGTCGTGGCGGCGCATGGCGCGGCGGGGGCTGAGGATGGCGAGGTTTTTGCCGTCGAACAGGCCCAGATGCTGGTAGTTACCGACCAGCGCGCGCCCCGGAGCGGCGTCGTCGCGAAGCACGTTGCGCCCGAAAAAAGTCGAGGTGTAATCAAAATTGAGCAGTCCCAGCAGGGTCGGCGCCAGGTCGATCTGACTGCTGACCATCGATATTTCACGCGGCTCGATAAAACCCGGCGCGTAAATAAACAATGGAATATGGTAATTGGCTATCGGTAAATCCTCCTTGCCGGCGCTGCCCGCGGTATGGTCGGCAACGAAAATGAACACGGTCTGGTCGAACCAGGGTTTCTGCCGCGCCTGCGCGAGAAACTGGCCGATCGCGTAGTCGGTGTATTTCACCGCGCCTTCCCGCCCGCTTCCCGATGGAATATCAATACGCCCGTCCGGATAGGTGTAGGGCCGGTGGTTCGAGGTGGTCATCAATTGCAGGAAGAACGGTTGGCCGGCGGCATGGTCGGCGTCGGCGATTTTTAGCGTTTGCGCGTAGAGGTCTTCATCGGACATGCCCCAGGCATTGGTGAAGCGCATTTCCGACGCGGGGACGCTGCTTTGATCGACGATCCGGTAGCCGTTTCCCGCGAAGAAGGCGTTCATGTTGTCGAAATATCCGCGCCCGCCGTAAAGAAAAACACTGTCATAACTCCTGGCCTTGAATTGCTGACCGAGGCTGCCGTAGCCGGACTCGCGTCCGATACGCTTGACGATGGAGCGTCCCGGCGTGGGCGGGATGGAGAGGGTAATCGCTTCCAGGCCGCGGTCGGTGCGCGTGCCCGTGGCATAAAAATGACTGAAAAACAGACTGTGTTTTCGCAGTTCGTCCAGATTCGGAGTCAACGCGCGGGTATTGCCGAAGCTGCCCAGATATTTCGCGCTGAGGCTCTCAATCGTCACGAGCACCACGTTCCGCCGTTTGGGCGGGCCGGGATTTTCGATGACCCGGCGAATGTCCTGTGGATCGCTGCCGGTAAAATGCGCGTTCGCTTCGTCAACTTCGTTCCGTATCAGCGCGGCGGCTTCCCGGTCAGGCAAAACGGCATAAAACTGCGCGTAATCCAGTTCGTTATTGCGGAAGGCGGCGAAAAACTGAAACGGGCCGTTACCGGCCAGTTCGCGCTGGTAAGTATTGCTGCCGGAAAGATTGCGGGGAAAATTCTGTCCGATCGCGGCGCTGCTGATCGCCACCACCGCCATCAATGAAGCGAGGCCTGTCCACGCGCGGGTTTTGGGCAGCCAGGGCGCGTCAAGGGAGGCCGCAATGCGCCGGCCCATTGCGGCGGTCGTCACCACGGCCACGGCAAGCAGGACGGCCAGTATCGGATAAATCGGATAGGACTCCAGAATATTGTCGACGACTTCTTTGGAATAAATCAGATAGTCGACGGCAATAAAGTTGAAGCGCACGCCAAACTCGTCCCAGAACAGCCATTCGGCCACCGCCGTAAACAGCATGATGAAGAGACTGAACGCAAACAGCGTGTGCAATAAACGGCGATGCCATGACTGCCGCCACAGGATTTGCGGACAGAGCAGCAGATAAACCACCAGCGGCGCTCCCGCGTACAGGAGAAAGGTCATGTCATAAAAAAAGCCGATGCCGTAGATACCGAGCAGGCTGGTCAGACTGTTTATTTCCGCGTCGGCCCGATGGGAGACCAGCAAAAGACTTCGCGTCAGAAAAAATGTCGTCAGCCAGGCAAGGAGGATAATCGACAGATAACGAAGTTGTGCATAATGGAGTTTTGGCATCACAGGCTCTGGGTGAGGAAGAATTCGGGCGGAGTTTGCCGGGGCGCCTGTGACACCGGCGTCAATACGATGTGAAAAATGCGTTAATTCATCCGGAGAGGATTTTTTTATGCGGATTCTGGTGATAGAAGACAATCGGGATATTCTGGCCAACGTACTTGATTACTTGCAGCTCAAGGCTTACAGCGTCGATTGCGCGCAGGACGGCTTGGGCGGTTTGCATCTGGCTACGACAAATCACTACGATTTGATTGTGCTGGACATCATGCTTCCCGGCATGGATGGTTATCAGGTGTGCAAGCGCCTGCGCGAAGACGCCCGGAGCGAGGTGCCGATCCTGATGCTGACGGCGCGTGACGCGCTGGAAGACCGTCTGGAGGGGCTAAAATCCGGGGCCGACGATTACCTGGTCAAGCCTTTCGCGCTGTCCGAGCTGGTGGCGCGGATCGAAGCCATCCTGCGGCGCAGCCGGGGGAGCCGGAAACGCCAGCTCAAGGTCGCGGATCTGGTTTATGACCTTGACACGCTGGATATTACGCGCGCGGGCCAGCCGCTGAAAATTAACCCGCTGGCATTGAAACTACTGGAAATCCTGATGCGGAAAAGTCCGTCCGTGGTCCGCCGCGAGGCGCTGGAGGAAGCGCTCTGGGGCGACGATACTCCCGACAGCGACAGTCTGCGCAGCCACATCCATCAACTGCGGCAAATCATCGACAAGCCGTTTCCCGCGCCCCTGCTGCACACCTTGCACGGCATCGGCTACCGTCTGGCGGAAAAGAGCAATGACTAAGCAGCCTTTTGCCCGGCGCATTGTGATCGCCTTCGTGCTCATGACGGTGCTGGTCAGCGGCGTTTTTTCGCTGGGCATCGTCGCCGTGGTTCATTTCATCGAACAGCGCCTGATCTCGGAGGAAATGCATCGCGAGCTGGATGACATTCTTCACAAAGATTTGAAGCTTGGCCATGCGCCGCGCCTGGACGCAAAGACCGTGTTTTACGCGTCGAATTTACCCGAGTACGCCATCCCGGAACGTTACAACGGGCTCGATGAAGGCTTTACCGAGCTGCTCGGCGGCGACCGGGATTTTTATGCCTATGTCCAGGAAATCAATGGCGCGCGATATCTGCTGATACAGGAACAAAGTGAGTTCGAGGCCTACGAACGGGCCTTGTTCGATGTGGTTCTCGCCGGGTTTATCCTGGCCGTCCTCGGGGCCTGGGGGCTGGGCCGGGTGATGGCGGGGAAAGTGATGGCGCCCGTCAGCCGTCTGGCGCAACAGGTGCGGCGCCGCGACCAGCTCCTGCCCTTGGCGCCGCCGCTGGCTCCGGAATATCCCGATGACGAGGTGGGACATCTGGCCGCCGCCTTTGACGGCGCGCTGGGCCATCTGCGTCAGGCGCTGGAACGCGAGCGGCTATTCACCAGCGACGTCAGCCACGAGTTGCGTACGCCCCTGATGGTCATCGCGACTTCCTGCGAGCTTTTGCAGCAGGCGTCGCTGGAACCGCCTCAGCGGGAACAACTGATGCGCATCGTTCGCGCTTCCGACGAGATGCGCGAGCTGGTGCAAATATTCCTGCAACTGGCCCGCGAAAAACTTGGCGAAACAGATCCCGCGGGCTCTACCGGTCTGACGCAGGAGGCGGAACGTCAATACGGGCACTGGCGCGAGTCGATGGCGGGCAAAGGTCTCGATTTTGAATGTCTTGTCGAGGGCGAGGACGATGGCCGGTACAACCCCACGCTGCTCGGCACGGTCATGGCCAATCTGCTGCGCAACGCCCTGCACTACACCGAACGCGGCCACGTGCGCCTGATACTCGAAACCGGCGGTTTTCGCGTCGAGGACAGCGGCCCCGGCATCCCGGAGGAGGAACAGGAGTCGATCTTTCAGCCGTTTATTCGCGGCTCGCGGACGCGCCGGGTGTGTGGTGAGGGGCTTGGCCTCGGTCTATCCCTGGTCAAACGGATTTGCGCGCATCAGGGGTGGAGCATCGCTGTCAATGCGCTGCCTGCTGGAGGAAGTTGTTTCAAGGTTGAGTTCAGCCAGGAATCAACCCCAAACCCGCCATCCGGTTTTGATTCCTGATACCTCTCAAGAAACACCACTTAACCTGTTGATTTCGTAGGTTGGGTAAGCGAAGCGCAACCCGACAATCGTAAATAGGCGGCGCGTAGCGCCGGAAAATAAGTATCGTCGGGATGCGCCGCTTCGCGGCTTTCCCAACCTACGCCCCTGATACCTGATAGGAGAATTGCAATGCTTTATCCCGTTTATATTCATGTTGGCGATGAGAACACCGCGCACGGCATGATTTTCCCGGACTTTCCCGGATGCTTTTCTGCCGCCGACGAATGGCAGGACATCCCACGCATGGCGCAGGAAGCGCTTGAATGCCACATGGCGGGAGAGGATGTAGACCTCTCGGTTCCTTCCGCGTTACCGGAACTCACCCGCAACCCAGAATATCATGATGGGGTTTGGCTGCTTGTCGATATTGACGTGAGCCGGATCGAGACCGCGCCCAAGCGCGTCAACATCTCTTGTTCCGTGAACGCATAGGGTACAGTTCGCCGACCACCATGCGCCAAACTTGAGGTCACAAATTGTGACCTCAAGACGGCAAGGTCTTGTTTTTCAAGCAAAAACATAAAATCACCAGGGAAGCGCTCCAGATTACGCTTGACAGCTTGCACCAACACCTTGGTCTGGACGCCGTAAAGTTCCGCCAACCCGTTGCCCGCGCAACACCAGAATCCGGCTGCCGATCAAGGATTGTGTTGGCGTAGTATCCTGTTTAGCAGAAATGGCTTGCATGGTTTGGGTCATTTTTCATCATCCGGACGCTCAAGCAGAAAGTTCGCATCGGTAGCGGGTACTCCCACTCAGAGAAGTCCATGCAGGACGACCTCCCAGCGCCCACCCTTGGTGGGGCCGACATGAATTATTCTTTTTTCATCTCTGAGCTTGCGTAAATGCCATTCCATGCCTTTCAGTGTCATGCCGGTCGCCTTTGCCAGGTCGGGCGTTGTCACCAATGGATTGTCGCGGATTGCGGCAAGGATGAAATCTCGCGTGCCCATGTCTTCCGCTTTGGCATCGGGGATTTCTACCCTAGTTTCTCCGATTTCTACCCTAGTTCCGGTGTTTTCTACCCTAGCTTCTCCGGTTTCTACCCTAGTTCCGGTGCTTTCTACCCTAGTTTCTTCGGTTTCTACCCTAGTTACGATATTTTCCCCGACAGACGCGATTTCATCCGCTGCCAGTTCCGGCCTCGGAAAGCTGATCCTGAAAAAACCATCGAAGGAAAACGTAGGCGCGGGAATCTTGCGAGCGTCGGCGGCGCGCTGCATGCGCAAGATGCCAGTGCCCATTTTTTCAATGTAGTGGGCGCGATGCAGCAGGTTGGCGACAACCCCGTTGCGAGCGACGCTGACCGTACCGAAATTCTCCTTCGTTACACCCTTGGGTAGACCACCGGGATTGGTAATATCTACCCGGTTATCGAAGATTTCTACCATCACGGACGCGCCTTCTTCGGCGTAATCGCGGTGGCAGATGGCGTTGATCACAGCTTCGCGCAGGGCTTCCAGCGGCAGTTCGGGGATGTTTTCCCGCCTAATCCCGCTGATGACGTAACGCATGCGTAAATTCCGCTGCAAAAAGATCAGGGCGCGCTCAATATTTTCCATGATGCCGCCGTGCAATTCCTGCGCGTCGAGAATGATGACTTTTTCGTTACCTTTATAGAGTGCGCAAATCACTTTCGCCTGAAGGTAGGCGACATCGTCCTGATTGTTCCGGAAAAACAGGCCGCCGGCGTTGGTGTAGACGAGTTTGCCCGCAACCAGCTTGGCGCAGCCGAGGTTGATGAGCAGTGTGTCACGCGACAGGATGCCGGTGATGTTGGCCTTGGTCAGAAAATCCTGAAACGTGTCCGCGTTGAAATTGTCGGCAACGAGCAGTTCTTCCCGCGCCACGGTGTCATAGCGGAAACGCCCTTCAGCGTGAAGAAAGTCGACGATGTCGTCGCGTTTCATTTTCTGGGCGTTGGGGCCGGAGCGCAGATAGAAGCCTTGTGGACAGGAATAGGGCTTTTTGCGGCCTTCCGGGACGGTGATGACGATCAGGTTCTCGACGACGGAAAGCGTGGTTTGCAGCCTCGGCTCGATGGCGTTCAAGGTGTCCTGCACCCTTGAGCGCGCAGCGTTGCTCGTATCCGTGCCGACGACGACGCCCTGATCGGTCACGCCAATGACAACACGCCCGCCCGATGCGTTGGCAAAGGCGCTGACTTCCGACGCCAGCGATTTGTCCGGGCGCTCCTTGAATTCAAGAGTGTAGCTTTCGCCACTTCTGACCAAAGCATCCAGTTCTTGCGCATTGAGAGTATTCGTCACGCCACCAACTCCTCATTCATCTCATTCATCAGCCCGTCCAAGGTGAAGGCGGTGGTGCGTTGGGCGTTGTGGCGGAATATCCATTTCTGAGCTTTGTCTTCGGGCGCCATGCATCAAGAATAGTTGCGATGAGTGCGTACTGGAATGATGAAGGAGAGAGCGAGAGATAGTAGCGCATCATCCGGGGCTTGAAAACCATAACAATGTACGGGTTGAATTCAAGGTTTGACATTTTTTTCACATTTTTTTGATACAGTCGCGAACGTACCGACTACTACCAACTACAAGCCCCCTCGCCATGGAAAAAAACGTCCCTGTTGAACTCGCTTTTTCACAAAAATACGATCGGGAACACTCCGAGCAATACCTGAAAAAACATCAAACAGGATGGGCGCGCCGGCTCTCGCACTGGCGCGACATGCAGGTCGCGCGCCATGCCCTGAAGCTGGCGGAAGAACCCGCGCTTGTCCTTGATCTTCCTTGTGGCGCCGGGCGTTTCTGGCCCTTGCTGGCTGAAAATCCGAATCGCGTGATTCTTGCCGCCGACAACTCCGCGGACATGCTGGCCGTGGCCCGCGCCGCGCAACCTGCCGAGCTTGTGGCCCGCGTCAAATCCTTCCAGACTTCCGCTTTTGCCATCGATCTCAACGCCAACGCGGTCGATTGCATTTTCTGCATTCGCTTGCTGCACCATGTTGAGGCGGCGGAAAACCGTCTGGCGATTCTGAAGGAATTTCACCGCGTCACGCGCGATACGGTGATTCTTTCGCTCTGGGTCGACGGAAATTACAAGGCGTGGAAACGCCAGCGCGCGGAAAACCGACGCCCCGCCGAAGAACGGGCGGCCCAGAACCGCTTCGTCGTCGCCCGTTCAAACATCGAAAACGAATTCAAACTCGCGGGCTTCCGCATCGTTGCACATCTGGACTTCCTGCCCTGTTATGCTATGTGGCGTACCTACATTCTGCGCAAGGAAAGCTGAAGAGATGAACGGAGCGCCTGACGAATTCGACCGCTGGTGGAACAGCTCCGGCCAATGGGTCGAACCCGCCAACCAGCGTCGCGGCGGCGAAAGCGGCGTCTGTCTGCTGCAACAAGAAGACGGGCATCCGCCGCTGTACTGCAAACGGCAGATCGGCCACCTCT
>BNUC01000085.1 GCA_025997075.1 Betaproteobacteria bacterium
GATATAGACCAGCCCGGCAGCGGACAGCGCGAGACCGGCGACGAGGGCGCGCGCGGTGTTATTCATCGCCCGCCTTTTTCCCCTCGCCCTCCGGGAGAGGGGTAGGGGTGAGGGGAAGCGGCTGAAACCCCTTACCGCCATTGATCCAGCAAGGCTGCGTGTAGTGCAGAAAACGGCTGCGCTCTTCAGGCGTCGGCGCCGCGCGGCAATAGCCGTATCGTTCCAGTTTGGCCGGATCGAAAGAAAGGCAGTTGCCGCACACGGGGGCGCGGGAAGATGAGCTGTCCATGACCGGAGCTTACGGACGCTGGCGCGAGAAAGTCAGGGGGAAGGGTGTCGGCAGGAACTCACTCAGAGAAACAAACGTGACGTGTGCGCAGCCTCGATCATGCTGTCAAGGTGATAATTCTTCGCGGGCCGCAAAACCCGTCCGTCCGGACTGGAAATAAGCACATCGTGAGAACTGTGCAAGTGTCGGACGGCCTCGATGAAGTGTTGTGTTGACCCGGGCGACTGTGCAACACATCCTTCGATCAAATCCTGGAGTACGACCGGATTCTTCAGATCGAAGATCACACGCCCAAAATGTTCATGAATACCGTTCACGCATGCTTCGCGTGATGACTCGCCAAAATCAAAGACATCTTTCTGGCCCGTGTATTCCTGATCATGATTAGCGTCATAGCCCTGCATGAAAACGCCCGGTTCCAACTCATGACCGAACGACGTAGCGTTGTCCCAGTGTAAATCCTTCATCACCTCATGCGCTTTGTAGCGGTTGGAGAGGTGGATCAGCCAATAGTCCCAAGGTGTGGCGCCAAGAGGTCGGACAAAAAACAGGGTAGCGAAACGCGCCCCGGATTCCTTCCGAATGCCATAAGCCAGATAACGTTGCAACACCTGCCGCCATTGTGAGTCTGTCTTGATCGACCGGATATCTGCCCAGGGAATATAGGCAGAAAGGCCGATTTTCTCCATCGGCAAGCGGTTCTCCACGCGATCGGCAAGAAATGTTGTGAGCGAGCCCACATTGAAGGTGAGCAAGACCTCCGCGCCTTGCATGCGCAAGATGTTGGCTATCTCACCCATCGGCAACTGGTCATAGCTGTACTGATCCAGGATGAATATTGCGCGTTCGCCCATTTTGCGTGCTTTTATTTCCTTTAATACTCGTGGCAACTCGACGAGAAAATCGCTTTGACGCACGCTTGACCGGGCAAGATCAATGCGTTCAACCACGCCTTCTTCAGCCCGCACCTGAAGCCTGTGGGACAAAAAATCCGCAGTGTCTCGTTCTACATCAATGAAGACATAGTCCACCGAAACTTCACGCGGTTTGTCGCGGCCAAGGTTAAGCAGCGCGCGCGCCTCGCGCACAGCCCGCATCATCAACAAAGGCGACCCGTCGACCTCTCCGAAACCATCTTCCGCCAGATAAGCACCGCCACCCGCAAAGCCATCCACCAGCGTGAGTTGCAGTTTTGGGATGACCGCATTCGACATCAATGTGAGGATATATTTGCGCACGTAAGATTCGACGATCCTGTGCTTAACCACGCTGTGTTGTTCAATCAACGGGGGGGCCGACCCGATTCGCCAAACATACTTGTTGCTTTTTTTCACCAGGCGCTCCGCGCTGCAACCGGCATTTGATCCCATGTCTGCCCGTTCAACTTGCGACCGTTATACCTTTTGGCGCGCTTTATCCCATCCGCTCCCCAGCCTCCCCATTGTTTGAAGAAAAAAGCCACCTGCGCGGCTTCACATTGCGCCCGGATTGAATCGACCCATTCTTCTTTCATCGGCCGTGCTTTGGGGCCGGATTCGCCGCCCACGATCACCCAATGAATACAGTCGAGATTGAGCGTGCCCACATTTTCCAACAACGGTTCCACAGACAGGAAACGAATCGCCGCATTGACCTTGCGCAGAGCGTCGATGCGCGGCACGCCATACTGCCGATCTTCCACGGACACACCCAGCCATGCATTCGGCGGCACTTTCTTTCCCATGAAGAAAGCGGACATGCGATCAGCCCGTTTCGTCAGTATCTGGAAAGTGTGCTGGTTGGCACGAGCGATCACGTCAAATACCTGTTCGATGTAATCCGTTGGCACCTCTTCGTGAAAGAGGTCGGACATGGAATTGACGAAATAGGTGGTATGACTTCGGCGCTTCAATGGGTCTTCCAGCCGCTTTGGCAGCACCGTGAGTTTGAAGCCATTTTCATAGCCCGATGTCTTCATTGCTTGCAGTCTCAGGGCCATCCCTTCCGCATAGCAATGTTTACACCCCGGCGACATTTTAGAGCACCCAACGGTAGGATTCCATGTACGCTCCGTCCACTCAATCTTGCTTGTCGTCGTCATTGTCAGTACCTATTTTGATCATGCTGCGCGACTGTATTTAAATAAGATGATTCTAACCCTGACACCCTCTTGTTGTGAATTCCGACTCATTATAGCCCCCTCGGAAAATGGCGCATCAAGCGGCTTTCCGGAACTTCCTGTCCGTTTAAAAAACTGGTCGCTGCCATTTTTCATGAAACGCCGCCATCGCATCCCCACCGGCGGCTTTGGCCGCTTCCCATTCCTCGTTCCATTTTTGCTCATCGGCCTCTGCGATTTTCTTGAGTCGGTCGCGCTCGGCGACCCAACGCTCATATTCGGCCTCATGGTGCGCGACCAGGTCAGGACGCTTGCCACGCCTGGCGATCAAGATGGCGTCTTTGTGGATTCGGAATAGCCGTCCAGCCTGTATATGACTGCGCACACTCTTGGGCTGGTGATCGAACAAGGCTTCGACCTGCATTTGACTATGGTCAATCAGCCACTGAATTTCCGTCATGGCTTCATCGAAACACCCGGCTTGCTGGAGAAACTTCGCAAGCCGGGTACTCTCATACATGTCGCCGTTTTTTTCCTTGACCTCAAACAACAGCGCAACCGCACGATCCAGGTCTCCGTCTTTTTTGGCCTGAGTCGCCTGCTTGTTGAGTGCACCACATTCTTCCATGTTCTCATCATGGCGAACTTCAATGCTTACATTGAGGTTAACAAGCCCCGCCATAATTTCCGGCGTGGTTTCAATCATGTATTTCGCATCGGGGAATGAATCTGAAACTGGATACACCTTGTAGCTGTTACCCTTCTTTTCACGCACCAAATCGCCCGTCTCATGCGCGAAGTAGAGGACATAACGCGCGGTTTCAACATCGACTGGCAATTTGGGATACAACGCGGTCTGGAGAATGCCGGGCGAGGCTTCAACCAGCGGAACGATAATTTCCATACATTCACGGTACAGCGGGTCGATGCGGGTAAATTGACACATCAACGCGGTGAACCGCCTGACCAGATCAGGGTTTTCCGCCTTTTCAGAATGAACGATGGAGGCTATTTTCTGTAGCGCCATCCGGGCGCCGTCATAATCGCCATCCCGCAGATAGGCCAACGCATCAAACGGACTATGGCGAGCGCCCTCCCAGAAGTTTACGTCAGAGTAATCGACATTACCGGCCTCGTCAGAAATGACATGAGCACTGTCTGTGACTGGTGGGGAGAGAGGCGCTTTTGCCTGCCTGGCGATTGATGAAACGGCTTTACCGGGTAAGCGGATAAACCACAGAATGGCATAGATCAATCCTCCAAAAAACAAGCCTGTCAAAAGTAAAACAAACAGCGCTTTCATATCGCCTCCTAGAATGCGCGCCCATGCCATACCACCCGACCGACGATGACCAGAGTCGTCAATTCTTCGCCCGAGATTGACTCGGTACCGTATTTGGGATTATCGGAAATGATCTCAATGTCACCGGATATCCGGATACGCAGACGCTTGACCAGCAGCGCGCCGTTGAGGTTGATGGCATAGACGCCCTCGCTCCTGACTTGATCGATTCGGGTATCCAAAAGCAATAAATCGCCACTGTCGATGGTCGGACTCATCGAATCGCCGCGTACATCGATCAAGGCCAGACTCGAAGGGTCGAGGCCCAGGTGTTGAATCCAGTCGCGCTTGAATGCCAGGCGATCGACAATCAATTCGTCATGAATTACGGCGCCGTGACCCGCCGAGGCTTGAACATCGTATCTGGGGACATAAATGAAACCATCAGGGTCGGTGTAGCGCATTTGTCGTAACTGCTTGACCAGACCGTTGGAATCCTTTGTCCTTACCAGAAACAGCAAGGCTTGCAGCTCCTGGGCTTCCTGTTCCGGCAGCCCAAGCTGAATCACTTCAGCGGTAGCCAGGCGGATTTCATTGAGCGAGGGTGAGACTCTTCTTTCAGCCTCCGTAAGCATCATGGGGGCTTTTTCGCTCGTCCACCAGGTCGCGCGCACGCCATAGGCGATTTGTATTGCCTGCACTTCTTGGTCTGTCAGCTTTTTAATTTTTCCTTCAAGAATATTTCTCCACCGAATTCCTCCTATTCCGGCAGCCAGAGCTAATTCCTCTTTCTTACTGATCTGTCCCTTCTCCATCAGGTAGTTCAATACCTCGGACATTTTTTTGGCAAGCATCGATTTCTCCACTTGACATCACATAAATACATGCGTAAATTTACCGTAAATCTACGGAATGCTGATAAAGGAGTACAAATGGAGAAATTTAACACGCCTTTGATTGAACCAATCATTCCATTTCCGCAGACGCCGGAAACGGCGCGTGAATACATCGCTGCGCATGGCTTGTGTGTGTCCGAGATCGCGCGCAAACACGGTCTGCATCGTCTCGTGTTGTTTGATCTGCTACGGGGAAAACGCAAGGGGCAGCGGAAACAGTCGCACGTCGGCGCGGTGCTGTTGGGCCTGAAAAAGAACCCGGAGCAAGTCACATGAAAAAAGAACTCACCGTCACGGCATTCGAGCGCGTGCTGAACCGCCGCTTTGCGATCGCCCTGCAACGTGAAGGCACGCCACTGACGGAGCCTGACCGGTTTCTCTGGCAACTGTACAACGTGATGGGCGTGGTCAACGACTACGCCAACGGCAATAGTCGCTGGCTGGATCAGTTGATTGCCGAGGCGCGGGAGGCCGCATGAACCCCTCCGCCCAAACCCGAATCCTCGCCGTCATCGAGGCGCTGGCCGGGCACGAAGTCATCGGGCTGCGCCTGAAGGAAGTGGCCGAGGCGGTCGGCGGCGGCTCTGCGGCATCCACCATCCTGCGCGATCTGGAAGCCCTGGAGTCCGCCGGCTGGGCGCAGAAGAGCCGCGAGGGGCGCTGGATGCTCGCTTCGCGTCCGATCCAGGTGCTGCATCACTTTTACGCCGGCCTCAAAACCATCGAATCCCGCGCCGCCGAGGTGGCGGCGAATTACACAAAACTCCCTTGCTAGAGGAAAAATTATGACAAAAGCAAAACCCATCCCCACGGCCCGCACGGGCGAATTGCCCAACAAGGACGGCGCTTACCTCGTCGAACCCGACGAAACCAGTTACTGGGGGAAAAACGCCGAATGGGCCGAGGCCAAGCTGCTCAAGCTGACCAACGGCAACTACCTGCACGGATTCGACTACAGCTTCCGCGACGGCGGGCAACGCGGCCCGATCTTCGCCCATGGCGACGGAGAAACCCGCGAGGAGGCGATCAAGGGTCTGTGGAAGAGCGTGCAGGATTTTATGGAGATGGCGAAAGCGAAGAAGAGGGGAAAGGCCGTGCTCGATTCCATCATGCGCTGGGGTGATTCGCTGGACGAGGCCGACGCCTGGGTGTCTCAGGGATCAGAGGACAGGGATCAGGTGTCAGAAACCCCTCCCGCCAGCCGCGCGCAAAACGCCGCCGAAACCATCCGCCATGAGAAGCCCGTCATCGGCGAAGTCGCCACCAGCGGCGTGTTTGAAGCCGCGCGTGAAAATTCCATACGGGAACAACAGGAAGTTCACGCGGCTCTTTTTGACCTTGGTTGCAACGTCGGTATTTCGAGAATGGCCGATGCCCAACGTACTTTTGCGCAAGCGGCGCAAATTCGCGCCTTTGCTTTAATTAAAGAATCTAATGCTTTCAAGCACTTACGCCTGAAATTTTCTGATGGATTGCGCCCGGCGCAAAACATTGACGAATTTTGCCGCGTTGTTTTTGGGCGTGGATACCGGGTCATGCAAGAAAATGAGCGTTCCCTTGAACGTCTTGGCGAAGAATCATTTGAGGCTGTCACCCATATCGGTGTTGGCCGCGCCGAAATGCGCCTGCTGGTCTCCATGCCCGAGGACGAACGTGAAATGCTGCAAGAGGCAGTGAAGGCCAACGACAAGGGCGAAGTCGCGAGTGTCATCCATGACCTGGTTGATAAATTACAGAAAGAGCGCGGAAAAGTCGAAGACCTGAAGGCCAGGGCGGCGTCCAAGGACGTCGTGATTTCCGGTAAGGAAAAAACCATCTCCGAGCTGCAGGAGCAACTGGTCACACGGGAGAAAGAACCGGAAACGGAAGACGAGGCCGGCGATCCCTCGGCTGAAGTCGTCCAGGCCGTGGAAACGGCGGTGAGACAAGCGCGCTACGCGGTGATGGAATTTCGCGCGACGTTCAACGCGCTCAAGGCGACAGGGATGCTTGAGGTCGAGCAACGGGAAATCCGCCGCTCGGCGTTGGGCCGGGTGATGGCCTCGCTGCGCGCGCGCGCCGGGGAATGGGATGTGCCGCTGTCCGGGCCGGAAGCAATCGACGAGGACAGCCAGGACGACGCTTTCTGGCAGCAGATGTATGCGGAAGGTCGAGACGGTTCGCCCTCCAACCCTCACCCCCGCCCCTCTCCCGCAAGCGGGAGAGGGGAGCCTATTGCCCTCTCCCCGTCCGGGGGAGAGTTGGCCCCGACGGGAGACGACGATGACGATAGCGCCACCCTCGATGCCTGAGCCGACGATGCCCACGCCCGCGCAACATGGCCTGCTTGCCCACTACGCGCAACGCATCAAGGCCGCGCCGCATGGCCGGAAGACAGAACTGACGGCGGAATGCGCGGGAGCGCTGGGCGTCAGCCCAGGGACGGCGTCCCGCTGGCTGTCCGCCGGGCATCGCGATCTCCAGCGCAAGCGCCGCGCGGACGCAGGGCGCTTTGCCTTGACCCGCGAAGAGGCGCTGGCGATCAGCGCGGTGTGGGAGACCGGCCGCGCCGCCGACGCGCGCTGCCGCATGACCTTGAAAGAGGCCATCGACATCGCGCGCAACGACGGCCTGATCCGCGCCGAGCAGACGGACAGCGACAGCGGGGAAATCACCCGCCTCTCGGATTCTTCTGTTGCTCGCGCCATGCGCCATTACGGGCTGCACCCGGAACAAATGCAGCGCCCGACCGCGCATCAACCGCTTTCGTCGCCTCACCCCAACTGGTTGTGGCAGGTCGATGCCTCGGTCTGCGTGGTGTATTACCTGCCGTCGGGCGGTTGCGGCCTGTGCGAGATGAAAAAAGAGGAGCATTACAAGAACAAGCCGCAAAACATCGAGGCGATCAAGGATTTCCGGGTGATCCGCTATGTGGCCACGGACCACGCCAGTGGCGTGATCCGGGTGCGTTATTACCCGCATGCGGAATCTGGACAGCATACGGCGCATTTCATCGCCTGGCTGATGGCGCCGAAACAATCAGAGGACAGAAGACAGAGGACCGAGGACAGTGTCGTCAGTCCGCTGTCCTCTGATCCCTTCCACGGCAAGCCCTGGAAAATCATGGTCGATCCGGGCGCGACGGCTTCCGGGACGGTCAAGCGTTTCTGCGAGGCGATGGACATCGAGTTGATCGTCAACGAAGCGCATAACCCGCGCGCCAAGGGGCAGGTGGAAAACGCCAACTGGCTGTGGGAGCGCAAGTTCGAATCCAAGCTCAATCTGGAGAAGGACCGGATTATCGATTTCCCCACGCTCAATCGCCTGGCCGAGGCGTACCAGATTTTTTTCAACCAGACCTTCGTGCATTCCCGGCACGGTAAAACCCGTTTCGCGGCGTGGGGGCTGATCACGCCAGAGCAGCTTATCGTCACCGCGCCCCTGGAGCAGTTGCTGGAGATAATCGCCAGCAAACGGGAAGAGGCCAAGGTCAAGGGTGATCTGACCGTGGCTTTCGCGGGCGGGCGTTACTGGGTCAAGCATGTTCCCGGCGTGTCCGTGGGCCAGGCGCTGACGCTGGAGTATTCCCCTTTCCTGGCCGGGGGCGCGGTGGCCGTGGTGGATGGCGAGAACGGCCGTCGTATCCGCATTCCTTTGCCCAAGGTCGAAGTCGCCGGCGATTTCGGCTTTCCGGTTGATGCGCCGACGGTAGGCGAAGCCTACAAACGGCCGCCCGAAACGCCGATAGAGACGAACCGCAAAGAGGTCGACAAACTATTGACGGGCGAGAAGGCCACGGAAAAGGCCGCCGCCGCCCGCGCCCGCAAAGGCTTTGTCCCCTTCCTCGGCCAGGTCGATCCCTTCGCCGACGTCAGGGCCGCGCCCAAAATCACTTACCTGCCGCGCGCGGGCACGCCGATGGAGGCGCCCGCCGTGGACACCGTCCCGCGCCTCCTCCCCGTGGTGCGCGCCGCCCGGCGGATGCGCGATGCCCTGGGGGACGCGTGGAACCCGGAAACCTTTGACTGGCTCACCCGGAAATACCCCGATGGCGTGCCGGAAGACGAATTGGCGCGGCTGATCGCGCAGGCCAGCCCGACGCCGCTCGTAGCGGTGAGCTAGGAGATTGAAAAGTGAAACGTAAACCCCGGCCGAGAGTGAGTTTCAAAAAGATACTGGACGGACTCCGCCTGTCGATTGGCCAATTCGCCAAGGAAGTGGACATTTCCAAATCGGCGGCGCATCGCCTGGTTGCTCATAACGAGTGGCCCGCCAATGAAAACAAGGTCTGGAAAATTGGCGAGTGGGCGCGGATCAACCGCCCGATGGCCAAATTGACGCGGATAGCCGTTCCAAGAAAGTCCCAAACATCCGGAACGCCCCCGGCGCGTCCGCCCTTGCCTGTTCTGAAGGTCAAATCCCGGCTGCGCTCTGAAACGATCCGGAATTTGCGGAGTCACGCTCTCAAAAATTTGGCCCCCCGGCGCGTCAACGCCGGAGAGCCGGTTCCCGCAGCAAAACCTTCCAAGGAAATCACTGAGGAGATACAGATGTTAATCCGAAAACCCCGTCTTTCGCCAGCCGCGCTGTCCGCGTGGAACCTGAAACCCGATGTGTTCGAGCCGCCCGCCTGTCGGGAAGAAGTCTTTCGCGGCGGCGAAATGAGCGTCGTCTACGAGCACATGCTCGCCAAGGCGCGTTACGGCGGGCTGCTGGCCGTGGTCGGCGAATCCGGCGCGGGCAAGAGCACGATGAAAGACCTGCTGGTCACCGACCTCGCCGCCGAGGGCGAAGTGATCGTCATCGAGCCGCACACCCAGCGCATGGAAGAGAACGACAAGGCCGGCAAGACCCTGAAAGGCGCGGACATCGTCACCGCGATCATGGACGAGATCGCCCCCGCGCAAAAAATCCGGCGCACGGCGGAGGCGCAGTTAAAACAGGTCGCGGCGTGCCTGGCCGAGTCGCAGGCCGCCTCGCGCGCCCGCCGGCATCTGCTGATCATCGACGAGGCGCACGCTCTGCCGAAAGCGACGCTGCGGCACCTGAAGCGCTTTCTGGAGATGAAGAACCCCGCAGTCAAGGGCTTGCAGCGCCCGATGCTCTCGATCTTGCTGCTCGGCCAGCCGGAACTGGCCGATCGTCTCTCGCCCCTTGACCCTTCGGTGCGCGAAGTCTGGCAGCGCTGCGAACTGGTCCATCTGCCACCGCTCGGGAAAGGGCTGGAAGCCTACGTCGCGCATCGGCTGCGCGGTCTGGACAAACCGGCCGCGCCGATTTTCGAGCCCGCCGCCGTCGTCGAACTGGGGCGGCTGCTCACCGCCCGCGACGGCAGGAGCTACGCCTTTCCGCTGGCGGTGGATAACTGGCTGGCGATCATCCTCAACGCGTCCGTCGGCTTGGGCAAGACGATCACGGCGGCGCACGTGGCCGACGCCCATGCCGAAACCTTGAAGGCGCTGCGGGGAGGGAAAATATGAACGCTCAAACCGCCAGGCGCATTCCCCCTCACCCTCGGTCCCTCTCCCGGAGGGAGAGGGAGGAGCGCCCCGGAAAGCCGGCGAATCAGGCGTCCATCACCGACCTGTTGAATCGCATCGAGAAAAGCATCCACGCGCTGCAACGCCACCAGATCGACGTGTTCTCGTTCTGCGGATCGACGCTGCAAAAAAAGCCGCTTGTCGTCGTCGCGCCTCATCCGCGTTTGTACAGCCTGTTCGGGCCGGCCGCGCGCAAGTCCTACGCCCAGTCAGGCGCGCTGCGGCATGAGGTCTGGGAAGCGATCGATACGAACAACCAGGTCATCATCCAATGGAAGGAGATCGTGCGATGCGCCGTTTAATCCTTGCCCTGCGCTACTGGCGCGCCCTGGGCTACTCGTGGCGGATCGCCTGGAACAAGGCGGGGCGAACATCATGAAGCGCTTGACAAACGCGTATCTCCGGGCGCATATTGCCCCTGCCTGCAAAACAGGCGCGGGTTTGGCGACCCGGATCGTAGGCGGACAGACCGCCGCGCGAGGCACTCGATGCCCAGGCGGTTTTTTCTTGTCCGTGTGTTTGCATGGCCTCCGAGTTTTGGCGGGCCGTGCGGGAGGGGCTTGCCCCTGCCGGTTCCTACGACCGGTTCGCCAACCCGCACGGTTCCGCCTCCCCGTTTGGCGACGGTGTGGCGGAAACATTCAACCGCTTCGTAGGAGTATTGCCATGTCTGAAACCCCATCCTCGCCGTCCTGCGGCGCGTCCATTTCCCAGCTTCAAAAAGACTTTTCCGAAATACGGCTCCTTGTCATCGCCTTGCGCGGACTGGGATACCTTGCCGAATACTCATCCCCGGACAACATGGGTGTCGAGGAGGAAAACCGGTGCGCCTGGGGCGCGCTGGCCGTCGCCCAAGTGCGTCTGGCCAGCCGCGCGGACGAGATGCTGGACGAATTTGAAACAAAAATAGATTGTTTTTTCAAAGGAGAAAAAGCATGAAAACGCAACTTGACCTGTTCCCCGAAACCTTAACGACCTACATCAACAAGGAAGGCAAGGTCGTTTCCAATTCCCTCATCCTGAACAAACTGAAAGGGATGTTACACAAGAACCTCCTACAGATCATCCGTCAGCAACTCAAGTACGTTCCAGAGGCTGAACAAGAGCTGAATATTAAGCTCTTGTTCAGCGTCTACACCGCGGCGAATGGCGCAAAAAAACGGACGCCGTACTACGAATTCGACGAAGTGGGCTTCGGTCTGATTGCTTCGAGTTTCACGGGAGAAGACGGCGCGCGCCTCCGATGGAAGATTCTGAAAAGCTACGAGGACGCCAGAAAGCAACTGGCTGTCCGCGACCGCCGATACACCCGCGCCTTCGACAAACGCTGCCCCGGCCTGATTGCCGTCGTGGAAATGACCCAAAAAGACATGAACCGCGCCCAAATCGCCGGAGCCATCGGCAAGTCGCCCGCCTCCGTCACCTACCGCCGCCATCAGGCCCGACATTTGGGTCTGCTACCTCACTGAGAACCCACCCGGAACGCCGCCTCAATTTTGGGGGTGGCCTCCGGTTTTGATCCCTGATACCTGACCTCTGATCCCTGAATCGACTGAAAGGAGATTCCAATGACCACCCTCACCGAAATCGAAGCCCGCGCCAAAAAATACGCCGACGCGCGCGAAATCCTCACCCGCCTCGTCGCCGATCTCGAAGCGGCTTGCGAAGCCCTGAAGCGCGAGGCGCTGCCCGACATCAAGCGCGCCGTCGCCCGCGCCAGCGAGCAGCACGACGCCCTGAAGGCGCTGATCGAGTCTGCGCCGGAGTTGTTCGTCAAACCCAAGACCATCACCTGGCACGGCCTGCGCATGGGCTACATGAAAGGCAAGGGCGGCATCGAATGGGACGATCCCGACGCTGTCGTCGCCGCGATCCAGAAGCTCCTGCCCGATCAGGCCGAGGCGTTGATCCGCTGGAGCGCCAAACCGCTCAAGGAAGCCATCAACCAGTTGGACGTGAAGGACTTGAAGCGCATCGGCTGCCGTGTCGTCGATACCGGCGAGGTGGTGTTCATCAAACCCGTCGATGGCGAGGTCGACAAGCTGGTCAATGCGCTGTTGAAAGAAGCGACCGAGGAGGTGGGCGCTTGACAAACGCAAATCTCCGGGCGCATGATCGCCGCAATGCCGCAAGCGCGGCAGGCGGGTTTGGCGACCCGGATACAAAGGCGGACAGACCGCCGCGCGAGGCACTCGATGCCCAGGCGGTTTTTTCTTGTCCGTGTTTGCATGGCCTCCGAGTTTTGGCGGGCCGTGCGGGAGGGGCTTGCCCCCTGCCGGTTCCTTTGTCCGGTTCGCCAACCCGCACGGTTCCGCCTCCCCGTTTGGCGACGGTGTGGCGGAAACATTCAACCGCTACAAAGGAGTATTGCCATGTCTGAAACCCCCTCGACGCCGTCCTGCGGCGCGTCCATTCCTCAGCTTCAAAAAGACTTTTACGAAATACGACTCCTTGTCATCGCCTTGCGCGGACTGGGATACCTTGCCGAATACTCATCCCCGGACAACATGGGTGTCGAGGAGGAAAACCGGTGCGCCTGGGATGCGCTGGCCGTCGCCCAAGTGCGTCTGGCCCGCCGCGCGGACGAGATGCTGGAAGAATTTGAAACAAAAATAGATTGTTTTTTCAAAGGAGAAAAAGCATGAACACCCCCAAACACATTTGGCGGCCGCTTTTGGGATTTCCCCAGGAAAGCACGTACCAAATCGTAGGCGCCGCGAAGCTCATTGGGGCCGTCAGAAACGACGTTGACCGGGGTGATGGGTCTACCCAGATTTTGGGTAGACCTTTGTGCTTCGCATTTCACCCAGTTCGGCGATAAAACGCCGGAACATTCCATGCCGTGCTTTACGTTCGGAGAACGCTCATGAAAACCATGCCTTCGATCTATCTCAACCACATCGACATCCGCCAGGACGAAGTCGGGCGGTTTCGCATCAATGATGCACACAAGGCAGCCATAGAGGCTGGTTTCAACAAACGTACCAAAGGACATGAAAAGTTTTTAGTCACAAAAATGGCTCAAGAACTCATTGAAGAGATGACTAAAGGTCTCCCCAGAATTCTGGGGAGACCCCATGCCCAAAGGTCTACAGGAATTCCTGTAGACCTCTCGCCGGTCAACGTCGTCTCAGACGGCCCGAATGAGCTTCGTGGTACCTACGTCGTCAAGGAACTGGTCTACGCCTACGCGATGTGGGTCAGCCCGAAGTTTCATCTTCATGTCATCCGCACCTTCGACGCCGCCGTCAACGGCGAACTCAAATATCTGACTTCGCGGAACGACCAATTCGAGCGCGCCTATTTCACCCGCTACCCCGGGCGCCGCCTCATCCGCGATCTGGTGATCCAGGGCGAACCCTACTGGTACATCGGCCTGGTGGTACACCGCGCCGCCGCCACGGTCGGCAAGGCGGTGCGCCACATGATCGCCTGGGGATTGATGAGCATCCACACACTGACCCATCGGCCGCGCAACGTGGCGATCATGGGCAAGTACCGCCGCGAGCAACGGCGTACCCGGCAACTGGAGTTCGGTTTTTAAACCTTCCGACAGCACGCTCCAAATTTGGAGCGTGCTGTCGGACTTTGCATGAAAGGAATCCTCATGGTTGCCGCTACCGCCAATTCCCTGCAAATCGCCGCCCGCAAGGCCATCCACGTCAAGCGTCGTCAGCTCGCGATGGAGGACGCCGATTACCGGGCCTTATTGCGGCGTGTGGCCGGGGTGGACTCCTCGACCCAGTTAACGCCAAGCCAGGTGTCCGCCGTGCTGCGCGAGATGGACAGGCTTGGCGCGCCAGGAATCAGGAATCAGGTAACAGGTGGCGGCAATTTGGGGCGCGAAGCGCCAGTATCACCCGACACCCGTCACCTGTCACCTGAAAACGAATGGCGCTTCACCTTCCACGCCGCTGCGGCACGCCAGCCCTACCTCAAGAAAATCTACATCCTGGCTGTCAAGATCGGCGAGAAGCAAACCCCGCCCGTGCCGGTCATGTCCAAAGCCTGGGTTGAGGGCACGGTCAGGCAGAGCGCCGGCCTCAACGCGCCCGGCATCCGGGGAGTCGCCAAGCCGCTGCCACTGTGCGAAACCGACGAGCTGCATCGGGTGATTCAAATCCTCGCCGAATGGCTGAGGAAACTGGGCGGCAAGCCATAACGCCATGCCAAACTGCCGACCCGTCACCCCTGCCGACCTGGCCGTCCTCCGTCCTCTGCCGCAGTTTCCGGACACGGCGGAGGAGTTGATCCGGGTCGCGGGTATCGAGGCGGCGGCGCAACTGATCAGCGCCTGGCCGAAGCAACAATATCCCGTGCCGATGCGCGTGGGCGGGGGCACGCCCCTGGGCGCGCGGCGCTACGCGCAACTCGAAGAGGTCGTCGGCGGCCCGGCGGCGGCGCGCATCGTGCGCTACTACAAGGGCACGATTCTCTACATCCCGTCTTGCGAAGCGGCGCTGTGGGCCAGGGAAAAAGACGGCATTCGCGCCCGGGCCGATGAGTTGTTCAAGGAAGGCTACTCGCTGCCGCAGGCGGTTTTTGCGCTGGGGCTGGCGTATGACCGTAGCGGGCGCGAGATCGAGCGCCTGCTCTCCGAACCCGACACGCTCGAAATCCCCGTGCCGCCCCGTGGCAAGCGCCCCACGCCGCCGGAGATGAGCGAGGACCACATCCGCTTTCTGCTGACCCGCCCCGTCCAGGGCGATTTGTTCTGATCAGATGTCAGGGATCAGGTATCAGTAATCAAAACCCACCCTCCCTCTCTCCAACTCTCCCGCAAGCGGGAGAGGGGCGGGGGTGAGGGCCGGGTGTTGATCCCTGATCCCTGTTATCTGATCCCTGATCCCGACCGCCGTCCCCCTGACTTTCCATCCTTGCCGCCCGTAACCTGCGGGCATGGCAACTCCCAACCCCGCCCACAAAAAAACCGCCTTCGCGGCGCTGACCCTGACACTCCCGCAAGGCCCCGGCTCGTCAGAGATTCAACTGACGCCGCCGGGGCCGACTTTCCGCGCGTCTGATGGGTCCGGGCGACCGGCGGATGTGGCGGCCTGGAAGATTGACGCGGCGATCGCGGCTCGCCTGGCGCAAGCCGTGGCGATGAGGAGCGAGGCGCTGGTCATCGACTACGAGCATCAAACCCTGCTGGCGGACAAGAACGCCCAACCCGCGCCGGCTGCCGGCTGGTTCAAGGCTCTGGAATGGCGCGAGGGCCAGGGGCTGTTCGCCACTGGCGTGAAGTGGAATGCGCGCGCTTCGGAGATGTTGAAAGCGGACGAGTACCGCTACATCAGCCCCGTTTTTGAATACGGGCGGCCCTCGGGCGAGCTGATCTCGATCCGCATGGCGGCGCTGACCAATAACCCCGGATTAACAGGCATGGCCGCCGTGGCGCTGTCGGCGCTGCGTTCGGAAGACGATTTATCACTCGATGGAGGTAAGGCAGTGAACGAAACCCTGAAAGCTTTACTGGCGGCCCTGGGCCTGCCGGATACGACCGGGGAGGCGGCGGCGCTGACGGCCGTCTCTGCGCTGAAGGCGAAAGTCGATGAGGGAGAGACGCAGTTGGCGGCATTGAAAGCCGAGGTCACCACGGCGCAGGCCGCTGGCAAGCTCGATCCGTCGAAGTACGCCCCGGTGGAAGTCGTGCAGTCCTTGCAGCAGCAGGTGGCCGCGCTCTCCGCGAACATGGCGGCGAGCGAAGCGGACAAGCTGGTCGCCGAGGCCGAGGAAGCCGGCAAGCTGGTGACCCCGGAATTGAAGCGCTGGGCGCAGGACCTGGGCAAAACCAATCTCGCGTCTCTGAAGTCCATGCTCGCGGCGATGGCCGTGACCGCGGCCTTGAAGGGCACGCAGACGGGCGGCGTCGCACCCGCGGCCGCCGCAACCGGCAAGGCGCTGACGCCCGAGGATCAGGCGGTGATGAAGCAACTGGGCTTGTCCAGCGAGGAATTCTTGAAAGGCAAGGTTTAACAGGGATCAGTAATCAGTAATCAGTAATCAGGGATCAAAACCGAAAGGAAAATCCAAATGAATGACGCGCCATTAAC
>BNUC01000086.1 GCA_025997075.1 Betaproteobacteria bacterium
TGGAACTCCCCAAGGTAGGCAAAAAAGATGACGGCACGGAACTTTGGGCGTGGCTGGAGTTTCTGAAAGCGAAAGACAAGGAGGCACTGGAAATGCTGGTAAAAACCCATCCGGAAGTACAACCCGCCGTAAAGAAACTGCTGCGGCTTTCCGAAAGCGAAGAGGCGCGGATACTGCACGAATCCCGCGAAAAAGCGCGCCGTGACGAGCAAGCGCGAATGCAGGACGCCAGGGAAAGCGGCTGGAAGGGAGGATTGGAGCAAGGATTGGAGCAGGGATTGGAGCAAGGGCGGGAAGAAGGTATGAACAAGGCGCAATGCGTCATCGCCCGCAAAGCCTTGGCCGAAGGTTTGCCCTTGGAGACCGTGACGGCAATCACCGGTCTTTCCCGATCCGAAATCATGCAGCTTCAATTCGAAGGGCGAGTCAAGCACTGAGTTTTCGGAGGATTCTGCGCGACAAACTCTATCTCGTGCATCCAGAGTGAGAAAAGCAGGGCCTGCTCGGCCACGGCGGAGAAAGTGCCGCACCCAGGCCGATCTTCTCGGCTTCTTCGGCAAGATACAGGAATGGTACGGCGACACCGCGAAATTCGCCGGCGCCGCCGCCGTCCCCGGATAGCCTGGACCGCCCAGCTTGAAGCCATCGACCCGACGGCACGCGCTTCTACTGGCAACTCCTCCAAACCCCGGCGGGCATGACCTGCAACAAACCCCCGAAGTCACCCTCAAGGCTACAGATAGTAGCGCAGACATTCACCATGCCCTAAGCCGGACGAGCCGGAAGGCAGTTCGACCTTATTGATATCTGCAAGATATCCGCAAAAGCCGTATGAACCGTTAGACTTCACCTTTTTGCCACGGAAGCGTTAACAGGGGCGATAGGGATGCATTCGATTCAGGTTGTATTGGCCATGCTGCTGGCGGTTGTCGTCAGCGGCTATCTTGTGCGGGTGCTGCCGGTATCCGCACCCTTACCGCTGGTACAGATTGTGCTCGGTGTTCTGGTGACCTTGTTTTCGGACAGCGCTGTCCAGTTGAACCCGGATATCTTCCTCCTCGTCTTCCTGCCGCCGCTGCTCTTCCTTGACGGCTGGCGCATCCCCAAAGCCAACCTTTTCCGCGACAAGCTGGTCATCATCGAACTGGCGCTGGGGCTGGTGGTCTTTACCGTAATCGGCGCGGGCTATCTCATCCACTGGATGATTCCGACCATGCCGCTGACCGTCGCCTTCGCGCTGGCGGCGGTGGTCTCGCCCACCGATCCGGTGGCCGTCTCGTCCATCGTCTCGCGCGGGCCGATGCCCAAACGGCTGATGCACATCCTCGAAGGCGAGTCGCTGCTCAACGACGCGTCCGGTCTGGTGTGCTTCCGTTTCGCCGTACTGGCGGCCGTGACGGGCAGCTTTTCGCTGCAGGAAGCCTCGCTCACTTTTCTGTGGCTGGTGCTGGGCGGGCTGGGGATCGGTGTCGGGGTCATGCGGGCTGTCAGCCAGGCGCAACGCTGGCTGTCGCGCCACTGGGGCGAAGAAAGCGGCTCCGCCATTCTGGTGAACCTGCTTACCCCGTTCGGCGCCTACCTCGTGGCCGAACATCTGCATGCCTCGGGCATCCTCGCCGCTGTAGCCGCCGGGATCACCATGAGCTACGTCGAACTCTCCGGCCGGGCGCTGGCGACTACGAGGGTACAGCGCACCGCCGTCTGGGATACCGCATGCTTCGCTCTCAACGGCCTGATGTTCGTCCTGCTCGGCGAGCAGTTGCCCGCCATCCTGAACCGGGCGGCAGTCGCCGTGCATGACATCGGCGACCGTTCAAGCGGGTGGTTGCTGCTCTACGCGATAGCCATTACCGTCATCCTCGCCGCCCTGCGTTATGCCTGGGTCTGGGTGTCGCTGAGCCTGATTTTCTTCCGCGCCCGGCGTGATGGCCGCCCCTGGAGCCTGCCCGATCCGCGCCTGGTGGCGGTGGTGTCGCTTTCCGGGGTGCGCGGCGCCATCACGCTGGCGGGCGTGCTCTCGCTGCCGCTGTGGCTGGACGAGGCCCGCGAACTGCCCTTCCCGGCGCGGGACGTGACTATTTTTCTGGCGGCGGCGGTCATCCTGATTTCGCTCATTGCGGCCAGCGCGCTCCTGCCCCGGCTGCTGCGGGGACTGACCGTGACCGTGCCCGAAGAACCCACCGAGAACCGCGAAGAGGACGAAGCCCGGCGTGAAGCCGCCACCGAGGCCATCAAGGCCATCGAAGACGCCAGCCACGCGCTGGGGGCCGACAATGCCGACATGGCCGACCTCTACACCCGCGCGGCGGTGCGGGTGATGGCGAACTACCAGCACCGGATCGGGCATGACGAATCGCAGGCCGTTGAAGGGCAATATCTGCGCGCCTCCGACCAGGCCGAAATCGCCCTGCGCCTGGCCGGCCTGAAGGCCGAGCGCGAAGCCTTCTACCGCCTGGCCCGCAGCGGGCGTATCTCGGATGAGATGTCGCGGCGGCTGGTGCATCAGGTCGATCTGGTCGAAGCCCGTTACCATCACTGAGCAGCGGGCGTATTCCGGAAAACGCGAGCGGACATCAGCTCAAAAATTCTTCTTTCCAGCATAAAGGGCTTTTTCGACGCGTTCTGAAAGCCATGTATGGGCATGATGAAGAACACGGCGACCATGCCCATGAGCATGGTGGGCATGGCCGTGGAGGTATTTCCAGGCAGGCGTGGGCATCGCTGACTGGCTCGGACTCTCGCACTCAGAACGTCAGTTGAACCTTCATGTGCGCTTTGCGATCAGATGCCATTTGGAAGGCTTCGACGGCGCGTTCGAACGGCACCGTGGCGGTGATGATCGGCTTGACGTTGATCCGTCCTTCCTTGATCAGGCGGGCCGCCAGCGGGTATTCCAGGTGGAAGCGGGAACTGCCCATGATGCGGATTTCCTTGCCGACGATGGCGTCGATCGGAATCGGCACTTCGCCTGCGGTGCCAACCTGAACCAGCGCGCCGCGCGGCTTCAGCGCGGGTAGGGCGCTTTTGATTACTCCGCCTGCGCCGGTACATTCGAGCACCACATCGAAATAGCCCTTGTCGGCGGTGAATTCCCCGGCGGCGAGCCCCGGCGCCTGCGCGACATTGACGGTACGCGTGGCGCCCATTTCGACTGCTTTTTTCAGCGCCGCGTCGTGCAGGTCGGTCGCCACGACTTCCAGCGCGCCGGCATAGCGCGCGGCGGCGATGACCAGTGCGCCGATCGGACCGGAACCGGTCACCAGCACGCGCTTGCCGGTCAGCGAACCTGGTTGCTGAACGGCATGCAGGGCGACAGACAACGGTTCGCAGCAAGCGGCCTCGCCGAGTGAAACGGCTTCGCCGACCGGTTCGCACTGGAAGTCGTAGGCCACGATGCGTTCGCGGAAAGCGCCCTGGCTGTGGGGGAAGCGCATGGCGCTGCCGTAGAACCACATGTCGAGACAATGCTGCTGTTCGCCGGATTGGCAGAATTTGCACTTGCCGCACGGCCGGCTGGGATTCAAGGCGATGCGGTCGCCGGGCTTGACCTTGGTGACCTTGGCGCCGATCGCCTCGACGGTACCGGCAACCTCGTGCCCGAGAATTATCGGTTCCTTGACGCGCACCACGCCGAAGCCGCCGTCGAGGTAATAGTGCAGGTCCGAACCGCAAATGCCGCCAGCGCCAATGCGCACCAGCACCTGATCGTCGCCCACTTCGGCAAGCGGCGCGTTTTCGATTCGCAGATCCTTTTCCGAATGCAGTACACAGGCTTTCGTTTCCAAAATTTTTCTCCTTTTATTCCTGAAGCAACTCATGGGCCACAGGTATTCATTTAGATATCGACTGGCGTACGAGGAACGCACGTACCATACATGTTACCGAATGAAGCGCCCGGAAACAAATTGCCCAGGGTTTCCTGCATGTTTATTCTTTCAAGGCAGTAACAGCGGCTTGAACGGCTTCGAGTCCCTTGATGTAGCGTTGCATATAGGCGGCAAAGCCCGCGACCACCTGGGGTTCGGGCTGCACGGTGAGAGTTTTTTCATCCGCGAACACGTCTTCGTCCAGATAGGCTTCCAGCGGTTTGTTTTTGCCGGTCAGCGCATACATGGCCAGCATCGCCATGCCCCAGGCGCCGCCTTCCCCCGCGTTTTCCCTGACGGTAACAGGGGCGTTTAACGCAGCGGCAAGGTACTTCTGCATGACGCCCCTGGTTTTGAAGATGCCGCCGTGCGCGTTGATGGCGCGCACAGTCACCCGCTCTTGCACGGTTAAAATATCCATGCCGATTTTTACCGTGGCAACAGAGGAATACAGCAGTGAACGCACAAAATTGGCCAGCGTAAATTTGCTCTCCGGGATGCGTACTACCATGGGCCGCCCCTCGTCGACGTGGGTGATATGTTCGCCTGAAACGTAGTTGTAGCTGAGTACGTCGCCGCAGTCAGGGTCGGCCTGCAAGGACAGCATAAACAACTTTTCAAAAAGCTGTTTGTCATTGTTCTTGATGCCATAGAGCGCGCCGAGCTCGGAAAACAGCATGGCCCACGCATCAATGTCGGACGTGCAATTATTGCAATGCACCATGGCGACAAGATCACCTTTGGGGGTGGTAACCAGGTCAATTTCGGGGTAAACCTTGGACAGTTCTTTTTCCAGCACCAGCATGGCGAATACAGAAGTTCCCGCCGAGATATTGGCGGTTTCACGCCGTATGCTGTTGGTTGCCGCCATGCCGGTGCCGGCATCACCCTCTGGCGGGCAGAAAGCAATGCCGGCAACCAAATCGCCTGTCGGGTCTAAAAGAAGCGCGCCTTCTTTAGTCAAGTGCCCGGCATTCTCGCCCGCCACGGCAATGCGTGGAAAGATGTCTTTTAGTGCATAGGGTAGTTTTTGAGCCGCCAGAATGGCGTCGAACTGCGCAAGCATGCGAGGGTGATATCGCTTTGAGGCAAGGTCAATGGGGAACATGCCTGATACATCACCAATACCAAGCACGCGCTCACCCGTCAGCCAATAATGCACCAAGCCCGCTAAAGTGGTTTGATAGGCAATATCTTTGACGTGCTTTTCGCCGTCCAGAATGGCTTGATACAGGTGCGCGATACTCCAGCGCGCGGGGATAGGGTAGTCGAAAAGCCCGGTCAGATCTTTGGCGGCAGACTGGGCATTGGCGCAACGCCAGGTACGGGAAGGAACGAGCAGATTGTCGGTTTTGTCCAGCACCACATAACCATGCATCATGCCGCTGATGCCGATGCTGCCTATGACTGACAGCTTTTGCCCGAATTTCAAGGCAAAATCGGCTTTCAGGTCGGCATAAGCTGTCTGCAATCCGGTGCGGATGTCCTCCAGACTATAGGTATACAAACCGTTTATGTAGCGGTTTTCCCAATTGTGCGAACCGCTCGCAAGCGTTTTGTGATGTCTGTCAATAAGCACCGCCTTGATGCGGGTAGAACCTAATTCTATTCCCAAAGCGATGCTGGAAAGGTCAATTTGTTTCATCGTAAAACCAACTCCGGTTTGAAACACCGCCCTTTAGGGCGGTGGGAGCCCATACCCCGGCCTGAAGGCCGGGGTTTCGGCGACTGTTTTGGGAGGGGATGTAAACCCCTTCCAAAACACGTTAGATCGACAGGCCTGAAGGCCTGTCGCTAATTTCTTGCTAGCCGCTATTTCGGCTGTTCCAGAAAAGCGCGGTATGCCTCAGCCAGCCCGACAGGATTGTCCAGTTGCGGCAGGTGGCCGCTTTCCGGCAGGCGTTGGTATCGACTACCGGGCAGACAGGCGGCGGCGCGTTCGGGCGTAGACACGGTGAGCAGACGTTCCTGCTCCCCCCAGAGCACCAGGGTCGGCATCCGAGTTGGCAAATGAGATGGTAAATTCGGGCGCTGGCAGGTTTGTGGGTCGCCGTGGGTCACGATATTCCAGACCTTGCGATAATGCGGCAACGCCGTCTGGTATTGGGCCACCGCGAGCGCTTTGTCGGTGAGCGGCAGGACAGGCGGATGTGCCAGCAGCAAAGCCAGTTCATGCTCGAAATCAGCCACAGTGAGCGGAATCATGGGATTTTTCTCGGCGCGTAATAATGCCTTGAATTCATCTGACCAGTCGTTTGCGCCCGTTATACCCATCGGCGCAAACAACGCGAGCGAGGCGACTTCCGCCGGATAGCGGCGCGCGTAGCGGCTGGCGATGGTCCCGCCCATGGAATTGCCCGCCAGCGCGACCGACCGATTAGCCGTCTCTGGTAGCGCCTGCAAGAATTCGCGCAGCCGCAGCACCTGTTCGGCGAGCCGGTAGTCTGCATCGGGGAAACCCTTGCTCTTCCCGTAGCCCGGCAGATCGGGCGCGATGAGCAGAAAGCCTCTATTGCTCAGCTCGCACATCAGTCCATGCCATTGTTCCTTGCTGGCGAACAGACCATGTAACAGTACGATGGGCACGGCATCAAAGGTCGCGGCCTGCGTCTGGCTGTAGACGACGTTTCCATGTGGTAACGCCGCTTGCCGGGTTTGTAATTCACAAGTGGATTGTGCCCCGGCTAGTGCCTGGTACAGCGTGAGCAGGAAAACGGCGAGGAGGTTTTTCGGGCACATGGTTTACATTCCTGTTTTTGGTAACTAACGATAGAATCAGATGATGAAACAGACCGACATAGCCATCAAGTCTTGCCGTTGGCATTTGGCCCCCGATGAGGACGCGTTTCGGCGACAAGCCGTTGATATCGTGCTGGTAACGGCCGATGCCTCGATTCGGGAACGTGGTCAATTCCATCTGGTGCTTGCCGGAGGTAATACTCCCTGCTCAATTTATAAAGAACTCCGATCGGTCCGGGCCGAATGGCCGGCCTGGCATCTCTATTTCGGCGACGAGCGCTGCGTGTCGGAAGACGATCCCGAACGCAACTCCCGCCTGGCTATCGACGCATGGCTGTCTCACGTTCCCATCCCCCCCGGACAAATCCATGTCATCCAGGGCGAACTGGGCGCCCGCCAGGCGGCGGCTTCTTACGCAGCCTTGCTGCGGGGCCTGGGCGATTTCGACCTGGTGCTGCTCGGCCTGGGCGAGGACGGCCATACGGCCAGCCTGTTTCCCGGAGACGACTGGGGAATGTCGGCGGAATCCGCGGACGCCTTGCCGGTATTCGATGCGCCCAAACCACCTCCGGAACGTGTAACGCTGAGCGCCGCGCGATTGAGCCGCGCCGGAACAGTGCTTTTCCTGATCAGCGGAGAATCCAAGCGCAAAGCCCTGGCCGATTGGCGTTCCGGCGGCGCCATTCCGGCCTCGGCGATCTGTCCGCCCGGGGGCATCGATGTGCTGGTATCCACGGAACTTTTTGATTCGACCGTGGCCAACTGAAAGCCAACAAAAGGAGATAAATCAGATGACCCCAATCCCCCTGCAACAATCGGACGCGCTGGTACTTTTTGGAGCAACGGGCGACCTGGCGTACAAGAAGCTATTCCCTGCCCTTCTTGCCATGCTCAGGAACGGCGCGCTCGATATGCCGGTCATCGGTGTCGCTTCCGCGAAATGGGATGAAGCCAGGGTTCGCGCGCGAATCGCCAGGAGCATCGAGGAACACGGCGGTATCGATGATCCACGTTTACTTGAGCGACTGCTTGCCGGATTCCACTTCGTCGGAGGCGACTACAACGATCCCGGCACCTTCCGCGCGATCAAAAAAGCCTTGCCCGACGCGCAGTGTCCCACGCATTATCTGGCCATTCCGCCGGGGATGTTTGAGACTGTGATCACCGGGCTTGGCGCCTCGGGCTTGAGCCACAACGCCCGCGTCATCGTGGAAAAGCCTTTTGGCAGGGATCTGGCTTCGGCGCGCGAACTCAATCGTATCGCGCAGACCGTTTTTCCGGAGGACTCGATCTTTCGCATTGATCACTACCTGGGCAAGGAAGCGATCATGAACATTCTTTATTTCCGTTTTGCCAATTCGTTTCTTGAGCCGATCTGGAACCGGAATTATGTCGAAAGCGTCCAGATTACCCTCTCCGAAAAATTCGGCGTGGAAGGTCGCGGCGCATTTTACGAAACGGCTGGTTGCCTGCGCGATGTCATCCAGAACCATTTATTCCAGATCGTTGCCCTGCTCGCCATGGAACCGCCGGTATATAGGGAATACGGCGCCGTTCAGAACAAGACGGCGGAAATATTCCGCGCCATGCGGCCGCTCAAGCCGGATGATCTGATCCGCGGGCAGTACGCGGCTTATCTGGATGAGCCGGGCGTCGACAAAAATTCGGATGTCGAAACATTCTGCGCGCTGCGGCTTCATATCGATTCATGGCGCTGGGAAGGTGTCCCCTGGTTCTTGCGCGCAGGCAAGGCCCTGGCAGGAACAGTCGCGGAAGTCATCGTTCAATTGAAGCGGCCGCCGCAACGCCTGTTCGAAGATTCCGCCACCCGGAACGGCCGGGCCAATTACATCCGCTTCAGAATCTCCCCAAGCGCCGCCGTTGCCCTGGCGGCACGGGTCAAAACAACCGGCGAGGAATTCGTCGGAGAGCAACAGGAGCTGTATCTGTTGAACGAGCACGGTGGAGAAGCCTCTCCTTACGAGCGTCTATTGACCGACGCCATGGCCGGCAAGGGGGCACTGTTCATTCGTCAGGATGCCGTGGAAGCGGCATGGGCCGTCGTCGACCCGGTTCTCGCCGATCACCCTCGGATTCTAAGCTATTCCCCCGGCAGTTGGGGACCGCCGGATGCGGACAGGCTGGTCGAAGCGCATGGAGGATGGAGTAACCCGGATATGGCTCGGACAGACCAAAAGTAACACGTCAAACCAGCCACACAGGCACAACCAGATTGTCCCTGTCCAGAGCGCCGAGCTTTTCCGCCATACATAACACCGCGCCTGTGCCGCGCCCCATCGCGGACTTGTCAAGCACTTTAAACACGCGTGTGAGTTGGCTTCCCGGCGTGGCCGTTTTTTTGATTTCCAATGGAAACAGCTTGCCGTCACTTTCTAAAAGAATATCGATTTCCTTGTTGTCTTTATCGCGGTAATAGTAAAGATACGGTTCTATCCCCGCATTTTGATAGCCTTTGACGATTTCGCTCACCACATAATTTTCCAGAATGGCGCCGTTCATTGCACCGCTTTGCAGAGTTTCGGCGCTGCTCCACTTGGCGAGATAGGCGACGAGTCCCGAATCGAAAAAATACAGCTTCGGGGTCTTGATGGTTCGTTTTAACGTGTTATTGGAGTAGGGATGCAGATAAAAAATGATGCCCAGCGTTTCGAGAATTCGCAGCCATGATTTGGCGGTCGACTGGTCAATCTCGCAGTCATCGGCGATGGCCTTGTAGTTGAGGAGTTGGCCGGCCAGCGCGGCGGTCGCGGTAATAAAATTCAGAAACTTCAGGGAATCAATCGTGCCGGAAAGCTCCTTGACGTCGCGGTCCAGATAAGTGCCGATGTAGCTTTGGTAGAAGGTGGCGCGATTCGTATATTTCCCGCTGATTAAAGCGGGCATGCCGCCCATGAAGATGCGTTCATACATCGCGGAAACAGACGCCGCCTGTCTTCTGTTTTGTCTGGCCGCCAGCCAATCAAAGTCCACACGAAATGGCGCGGCGCCGCCGCTTTGGTATATCTCCTGCTGTGACAGTGTGGATAGGTGCAGCAGCGCAACCCGCCCCGCCAGGGACTCCTGCACGCCCTTCATCAGCTTGAAAAGCTGTGAGCCGGTCAGCCAGAAATCACCCGGCTTGTGGTACTTCTCGATGTGCAGTTTGATGTAAGGGAATAATTCCGGCGCGTACTGAACTTCGTCAATGAACACTGGCGGCTTGTGCACCTGGAAGAACATCGCCGGATCAGTTTTGGCCAGGGAGCGCTCATTGAGATCGTCCAGTGAGATGTATTCCCGCTTTTCACTTTGCTCCGCCGCCAGCTTTTGCAGCAGGGTCGTCTTGCCGACCTGCCTTGGCCCGGTAATCAAAATGGCGGGATATTCTCGGCTCAAACCGAGAAATACCTCCTCCATGCTTCGCTTGATATAGGACATGCGCCACTCACTTTTTCGGCCAATATTTGATTGGCTCATACTATAGCCGAAATCGCCCACTTTGGAGTTTGGGACGCAATGGAACAATTATGTTGAGCTTTGCATGACCGTTCTTATGGCAAGTTCTACGTTATCTTGCACATTTCTTGAGGGCGGGATTGAACCGTAAAACCGGACGGCGTTGCTGCCTATTTCCGGGGGGAATTGAGCCGACCGTCAGGACTTGTTATCGAGAATCCTGAATAAATCCTGAATCACGTCGGGGCGTTCGGGCTGGGCCTGTTGAAGCGCCTGATTCCATAACAGATGCTTTTCTTCAGGACTGAGACGAGGTGGGACGGCCCCATCGGGCTGCATAAGTGTTGGGCGATACCAGTTGAGCTGACGCAGGTAATCTTCCGGCAGTGTCGCCATGTACTGTTGGGTTTTTTCAAAAATCTCCGCCGCCGATGCGCCCTTGGCTTTTTCGGTTCTGAAGATTCGGGCGGTTTCCGCGAAACTGATACGATTGAGTTCCGTATAGTGGCTCGTGTTTTCCGGCGTGACCAGTTCACCTGTACGGGTATAAGTGAAATATTCAGGCGAGCCTTCGTGTATCGCAGCGAGCGGGCCGCACAATTCTTGCGTTGCCACCTCCAACTCGACTAATTGCATGGCCGCATCCTGGTCGGGATTGGCATTCAACTTTTCCAGCCTTTCATTTACCCAACCCGGCAAGCCGGTTTCGTTGATCTGCCGCGCGGCAGGCGAGATGTTGACCACCGCATCGCCCTGACTGGCTGATCGGGGTCCCACTCAAAGCAAACCCGGCAAGTGCAACGAGCGTTTTAATCTTGTTCATGACCCACTCCTCAGTTCAGTTTGTTGGATTCGGCGTCTCAGCCAGTTCTCCATGCCAATGGAGAAAATGTCATCACGCCGCTCACTTAAGCGCGTCGGACTGACCCGCCACCGTGAAGCAGGTCACGGATGACGGCGTATCCGTTGCCAACAACCGCCCTGGAACCGCCAAGCACACCGCTGCATTTTTCACGCTTACACGGGCACTGGTTGTCGAATAATCGGCATAATTCCGCCTCATGAACTCAATTCAAACCATATAAAGGCATGAATCCGCCTATAAACATACTTGCATTATTTTCTTATATACCTATAATGAGCGTAAAAATGCCTCTTATGATTATCATTTCTCATCAAGAGGCGGGAATCTGCCTTTTAGTGTATCGCCAACGTAGCAGGAATCCTCTTGGCAAGAACGAACCTGACACCCGAAGAAATGGAAGCCGAACTGGGCGAGAAACTCCAGGCGCTTCGCCTTTCCCGTAACCTTGACCAGAAAACCCTGGCCGAGCGCGCCGGCGTCAGCGTCCGCGCCTTGCGCAACCTCGAAAGGGGTCAAGGTTCAACGCTCAAAACGCTGGTCAGCGTGCTTCGCGCCTTGGGGCGGCAAGCGTGGCTGGACAGCATCGCGCCCGTTGCCACCATCAATCCGCTTGTGCTCACCCGCCAGGCGCAGCCCCGACAGCGCGCCTCACATCCCCGGCGTACCCGGAGTGACACATGAACGTCGCATGCCCGGCTCACTGCGCCCCATCCCAAGGATAAGCATTCCATGTCACCTCCCCGGAAAACCCGACCGTACCAACATGTCCGTGTCGTTGAAGTCCACCTTTGGGGAACACACATCGGCTCCGTCGCGCTCGACCCGGCCTATGGCTACTACGTGTTCGCCTATACACCGGAATTCGCCCATCGCGGTATCGAGCCTGCGCCACTACACATGCCGGTGGTTGTCAATGAGCCTTACCTCTACACGGACTTGCCAGAGGCCACGTACAAACGGCTGCCCGCGATGTTCAGCGACGCACTGCCGGATGATTTCGGCAATGCGCTGATCAATCGGTACATGGCCGATCAGGGTATCGCCGCGCAGGACGTCACGGCCCTGGATCGATTGGCTTACATGGGCAAGCGGGCGATGGGTGCGCTGACCTTCAAACCGTCACGCGGCCCTGTCCGGCACAAGCCCACAGTCATTGAGATGAGTGCGCTGGTCGAACAGGCGCGCCGCGCGGTGACGGGAATCATGGATGATGACGAGCACACGAATGCGGCACTGCGCAGCATCATCGACGTTGGCACGAGTGCCGGCGGCGCGCGCGCCAAGGCCGTCATCGCCCTGCATCCGGAAACGGGCGAAATTCGCTCCGGTCAGATGGATGCCCCGGAAGGCTTCGAGCACTGGCTGCTCAAGTTCGATGGCATGGGCGCCGATCAGGAACTGGGCAGTACACGTGACTATGGACGCATTGAATACGCCTACGCTCTGATGGCGCGCGCCGCAGGCATCCGCATGACCGACTGCCGGCTCCTGCAGGAAAACGGCAGGGCACATTTCATGACAAGGCGCTTTGACCGCGAAGGACGAAGCGAACGACACCACATGCAAACGCTGTGCGCGATGGCCCACGTCGACTACAAGAAAAAAGGCACCAATGCCTACGCACAGCTTTTTGACACCATCGACCAGTTGGATTTGCCCTACGAGGACAAGGAGGAAGCATTCCGGCGCATGGTCTTCAACGTAATGGGACGTAACTGCGATGACCACAGCAAGAATTTTTCGTTCCTGTTGCGCAAAGGCGGCACGGCATGGGCATTGGCGCCGGCCTATGACATCACTTTCGCTCACAACCCGCAGGGCGAATGGACTCACCAGCACCTCATGTCCGTCAATGGCAAATTCAAGGATTTCGGGATCGCGGACCTGCTGGCGGAAGCCCGGCGCTTCGGGATCGGTTCCGCGTCCAGGGTGATTGACGAAGTCAGAGCCGCGATCCAGGAATGGAGCGATTTCGCGCAAAAGGCGGCGCTTCCCGAATCCCGGATACTGGAAATCAAAAGCCAGTTTCTGACGCTGGAGAGCGTAAATCGTGCGGCATAAATACAACATTACCGAAACCCGATGCCCGTAAAATCGTCACGCACGGCCTGTGGGCCTAAAATCAACAAGGCTATGACACAACCCCCCTTGATTGTTCTGGAAGATATTTGTCAGACCTATCGCCTGGGCGATCATTCCCTGCGAGTGCTTGACCATGTTCATCTGAGGCCCGAAGCCAAAGAACGCTGCGCCATCGTGGGAGCGTCCGGTTCAGGCAAGAGTACCCTGCTCAACATCCTCGAACTGCTGGACAAAGCGGAGTCGGGACGCTTCCTGCTCAATGGCCGTGACATGTCGCGCGCCAGCGCCGACGAGCGCGCGCGGGCGCGCCCTGCGCTATTCGGTGGCGTAGATGGATTGGAGAATGACCTGGGCGCGTCTGTCGTCGGTCTTGCCGGAGGCCGTGACCCGGAAGCGTCTGCAACGCTTGGCTGATCTCGGGTCGGCGGGGCCGCAGAGCGCGTTGGTCGCAATCAGTTCGACGATGTAGAAAGGCGCAAGCGACAGTTGGGCGCTTGAGAACGCGATGCCGTCTGCTCCGGCGTCGGTGAGGATTTTGTCGTTGTTGGCGTCGTGCCAGAATGAATCCTTGCGCCCCGGCGCAGGGCCTTCCCAGAGCGGCGTGCAATTGGCGGGGGCGGGGGGCGTGACGTAGAGACCCGTGGGGGTTGCCGTGGTGGGACAGACCGTGGGCAGCGGATCGGGAAGTCCGGTTTTGAGCCAGTTTTCCGCCATGCGCTCGCTCATGCGCAGCCCGGCTTTCGCCGCCTGAAAGGCGAGGTTGCGGTCGTAGGCGTTGGAACTCATGCGTTCCTCGACCGGCGATTCCAACTGTTAAAATACCTGAGTAGTTTTCGAATATTTTGGGGAACCGAACCGTGGTCGTCGAAATGACATTGAATTCCGAGCGAAAAATGGCACGCGCCTTGATCGAGGCAAGTGGCCTGGCGTTCGAGGAGAACATCGAGGTCATGGTCGGCATATATGAGGACGAACAGCTCGTGGCCACCGGTTCGCGCGCTGGCGATATCCTGAAGATGCTGGCCGTGATTCCAGATTATCAAGGTGGTTCGACGCTCGGTGAACTGGTCACGGAACTGGTGATGAACGGGCAGCGGGCCGGGCACGAATCGCTTTTCGTCTATACCAAGCCGGAATATGCCGTCTCGTTTCAGTCGCTCAATTTTTTTCTTCTGGCTAGCCAGGAAAAAGTGGCGCTGCTCGAATACGGCAAAGGGCTCGCCACGTGGCTGGCTTCGAAGAAGGAATTGGTCCGCTCAGGGCTGAACGGCGCCGTCGTGGTCAACTGCAACCCGTTTACCAACGGCCATCGGTATCTCATCGAGAATGCCGCGCGGCAGGTAGAAAACCTCTATATTTTCGTGGTCAGGGAAGATCGCTCGGTCTTCCCTTTCGATGTTCGCTACCGGCTAGTCGAACAGGGCGTGCGTTACATCCCTAACGTGATCCTGCTCGACACGTCGCGCTACATCGTCAGCGGCGCGACCTTTCCCACCTATTTTCTGAAAAAAGATGATCCGGTGGCGCGCATCCAGATGGAACTCGACATCACCCTGTTTGCCTCGAAGATCGCGCCGTTCTTCGGCATCACCCGACGCTTCGTGGGCACCGAGCCAAACTGCCCGCTGACTGGCGCTTACAACCTGACCATGCAAAGCCTCCTTCCGGAGTACGGCGTCGACTTGCAGATCATCGAGCGAGCGCAGACCGTGACGGGCGTGATCAGTGCCTCCAGGGTGCGCGAACTCATCGGTCAAGGCGATTTCGCTGCACTGGCCGACTATGTGCCAGCGACAACGCTGACCTATCTTGAGAGCGTTGCGGCAAAAGCGGTCCGCGAACGTTTGCAGGAGGATGAAATAGGGAAGAAGGCATGAGTGAACTGATCCTCTATACCACTGACGACGGACAAACTCTCGTCTCAATCTGCGTGTGGAAGAGGGGCGATTTGGCTCACTCAATTGAAAATCATCGGACTTTTCGACAGCATCATTCCTCTCAAGAAACACCATCCAAGTAATTGATTTTAAAAGGTGGACTCAAGCGGCTTTTTGTTTCTTCGGAATGATTTTCGGCGTCGGCCCGATTACTTCGCTAACACCAACATCCATATACGGACAGTAGTATCAGGTTAAATCCTTGAAATAATTTCCCGACCATGCCGTGGAGGCAGAAAAAGTTTGACAAATAGGGACATTCATCGAGAGATGTCCATCGAAAAAACTTCCGAAGTGAGCCGCCAAGCGCACTAGAAAAAGGGAGTTTCAAGATGGACGAATTTAAAAGCCTGAAGCCCGCGAACATATGCTGGTTATCGCCATGCTTGGCGCATTAGGTAATGGCGATAAGCAGAAAGCCGTTGCCATCGATCAGGAGAACCGCAACCTGAACAATATCGCTACCCATTTCGGAGCAATCAGAAGCTATCTGCTGGCATGGGCGGATAGCGATACGCCCGTATGTGCTGCTCGCAAGTGATGGACGACCCTGAAAATGCTCATGGATGTCGCTGAACAGCTTCAGATAATAAAAGCGGAACAATTTCCGGCTATGTTGGCAAGCGTACGCGGCTGAACAGAAAGGAAGTTATAGAGAATAGCGGAGAGGGGCAGTCATCCTTTCGTTACGCCGTTCATCGTAAAACTAACTCCGGTTGAAACCCCGCCCGTAAGAAAGGTGGGAGCCATACCCCTTTCTTACGGCTTGGGTTTCGGCGACCGTTTTGGGAGGGGATGCAAACCCCTTCCAAAACACGTTAGACCGACAGGCCTTCAGAGGGTGTTTTCAAAACATGTTAAAATTTTCCCAAGAAAGGAATTGCAAGGGAGAAGGAAATGGGAAGAGGGCGGCCGCTGAAACTGGGAGAGGAAGAGCAAGCGGAGTTGTTGAATCTTGTGACG
>BNUC01000087.1 GCA_025997075.1 Betaproteobacteria bacterium
AAGCTTATTATCGCGGCCATGATGCGCAAGCTCATTCATGTCGCTTTTGGTGTCCTCAAATCAGGACTCCCTTTTAGCCCTGCTTTGCATGGTATTTGACAAAGTCCACAGTATCTACGCGGGCTGAGATCCTTTCCCCCTCATCTCCAACCCCTCAGCGGGGCGTAGGTTGGGAAAGCCGCGAAGCGGCGCATCCCGACGCTCGTATCTTCCGGCGCTATGCGCTACAAATTTACATTTGTCGGGTTGCGCTTCGTTTACCCAACCTACGCAAACCCACAGGATATAGTTTGGGGTGAGTGGAGCTAACCCCAACATCGGGAGGCGTCATTGGCGGCTGCGTTGGGCATCACTTCGTTCAGCCCAAGCTACGTGGTCTGGACGCTGGATTTGGGCGTGCAAGCCTATGCGGGCAAACGCGAAGGCGTGTCGGGGAGTTTGAAGGCGAGGTAAAAATAGTCCACATAGGTTGGAGTGAGCAAAGCGAACTCCAACAAAGCAGCAGGCAGAATGTAAAACGCCAAAAAAACAAACCCGTCAGCGTACGCTGACCTCCACCCGATCATAACGCCCGGTCTCATCCAGTACGGTGATCGTATGGCGTCCCGATTCGCTGAAAACATGCGCCAGCGAACGTTCCGACGATGACCGGCCGATCTGCTGGCCGTCAACCAGCCAGATTAATTCCTCCCGCCCACCGCGCGCTTCCAGGCGGAGTATCGGCGCCGCGCCGTTAGCGGCGTTACTGATCGTCTCCCCGTCGACGATTCCGACGATCTTCAAGCCTGCTTCGGGTGCCTGCGCCCGCTCGCAGGCCGTCGCCCATGCCGGCGGCAGCGCCCGCTGACGCGTCGACGCGTCGAGCCAGGGTTCCAGAACCGCCGGCCAGCGAGCCATCTCCACGGCGCGCATGGCGCCTGTCGCGCAGGCCGCGCGCACGCGCAGGCCGGTTTCCGCATCACGGAAATCCGTATAGCGCGCCTCCCCGCCGCGCAGCCGGTCGGCGAAGGTCGGCGGCGCGGTATCCTGGAGCAGCCAGGCGCTACGTTCCTGATGACACAAGGCCGGCGGCAAGCCGTCGGCGCGCGTGCCGAGCGGCCAGCAGATGCGGGCCTGCGTGACGTTCGCGGGGGGCGTGCGCGGCGTGCGCGGTGTGCGCTGTGGCGCGCGCGTTTCGTCGACCGCCGCGAAGATGTCGATCAAGAGCGGCGCGGCGACGTTGGCGCCGAAAAACCCTGGGTTCGGCGTACCGTCGGGGCGTCCGACCCAGACACCGGCCGTATAGCGGTCGCTGACGCCAACTGCCCAGGCATCGCGAAAACCGAAGCTGGTGCCGGTCTTCCAGGCAATACCGCGGCGCGCGCCGACACCGCCATTGACCAGGCGGGCCACGGGACCGCCCGCTTCGAGCACGTCGCGCACGATGAATGCCGCCCCTTCGCTCAACATGCGCGCTTCTTCGCGCGGAGCGTCGGCGGTATAGCGCGGCTTGCCGGCCACGCCCCCGCGAGCCAGCGCCGTATAAGCGCCGACCAGACTTTCGAGATTGACCGATACGCCACCAAGAATGACCGACAAATTGGGCGTCGCGCCGCGCGGTAGTTCCAGCTTGAGCCCGCCCCGGCGCAACAGCGCCACGAAGCGCTCGGAGCCGAGCCGGTCGAGCACCTCCACGGCCGGTACGTTGAGCGACTTTTGCAAGGCTTCGCTGACGCTCACCGGGCCGCTGAAATTGGCCTGGAAGTTGCCCGGCTGGTAGCCGGAAAAGGATTGCGGCACGTCGGAGAGCAGCGATTCCGAATGGATCAGCCCCTCGTCAAGCGCCAGGCCATAGAGAAAGGGTTTGAGCGTCGACCCCGGCGAGCGCTTGCCCTGCACCATGTCGACGTGGGCAAAACGTTCATCGTCGAAAAAATCCGCCGACCCGGCATAGGCCATGACTTCCAGCGTCGCATTGTCGATGACCAGCGCCGCCAGCGACACGCGTGGCGGCAGCAGCGCAAGGCGCGAGGCGATCAGTTGCTCGACGCTGTCCTGCGCGCCCACGTCAAGCGTCGTGTCGATACGCTGCCGCCGTGGAAAGAGCCGCCGCGCGCGCTCCGCGAACAGCGGCGCCAGCAGCGGCTCGTGCACCGCCTGAGCGATCACCGTTTCCTGCCGCGCGTCGACGATCGCGGCCTGGCCCCATACCGGCTCCAGGCGAATCAGCACCTTGTCGCGCGCGGCCAGGGCGCGCTCGGGAAAACGATCCGGGCGCAAGCGCGAGGGCGCCTGCGGCAACACCGCCAGCAGGGCCGCCTCGGCATGCGACAGCGAGCGCGACGGCTTGCCGAAGTAGCCCCGGCTGGCCGCCTCGACGCCTTCGAGCACGCCGCCCATCGGCGCATAAGTCAGATACAACTCAAGGATCTCACGCTTGGACAGGCGCAGTTCGAGTTGCACGGCGCGCGCGATCTGGCGCAGCTTGCCGGCCAGCGTGCGCGGTATCGGTTCGAGCAGGCGCGCCACCTGCATGGTCAGCGTCGAGCCGCCCGAGACGATCTTTCCATGCCTCGCCCACTGCCACGCCGCGCGCGCCAGAGCCACGGGATTGACGCCGGGATGCCAGTGGAAAGCGCGATCCTCGTACGCCAGCACCGCCTCGACGTAACGTGGCGAGACTTCATCCAGCCGCACCGGGTGACGCCAGATGTGCGCGCGGTCTGGAAAGGCGCGTAGCGGCGTGCCGTCGCGCGCCAGCACGACTTGCGCGTGTGACGCGGAGCCAGGCAGCGACGGCGGAAAGGCAAGGTCGGCGAGCAACAGCAGGGTGAGCAAAGCCGCCGCCGACAAGCGGAGCTGTCTTCCGTGGCGGCGAAAGAACGCCGTCATCCCTGGGAAGATCATTCCAGACTCCTTGCCCGCGCCGGGAGATATTCAAAAATCATTAAAATATTTTGAAAATACATGATGTTACATCGCGTCACGATAACACGACAGCGGTCACGGAGTTCTTCCGTATGATGGCCTGGCAACGAAAAGTCACGAAAGGACACTCATGCAAGTCAACATCAACGTTAACACCAATGCCATCCCCGTCATCGCAAAGAAGCACATCGCACTGGTGGCCCACGATAACAAGAAAAAGGATTTGCTGGAATGGGCCCAGTTCAACCGCGACCTGCTGGTGCAACATGAACTCTGCGCCACCGGCACCACCGGAATGCTGCTCGAACTCGCGCTCGACACGAAAATCGAAAAGCTGCGCAGCGGTCCGCTTGGCGGCGACCAGCAGATCGGCGCGAAGATCGCCTCAGGCGATATCGACTTTATCCTGTTTTTCTGGGACCCGCTGGAACCGCAGCCGCATGATCCCGATGTCAAGGCGCTGTTGCGTCTGGCGGTTGTCTGGAATATTCCGGTGGCCTGCAACCGGGCCACGGCGGATTTCATGATTTCCTCTCCCTTGATGGAAGGGGACTATGAACGCATCCTTCCGGATTTCGCGCCGCATGTGAATCGCTTCGTCAATAACCCGCTGATTGCTGAAGCTATCGTACAGAAAGAGGATGATCCTGTTTCTGAAGATGCGTGATCCGGAACTGCTTTACCGCTCACGCCCAATGCCCACTTGTTGCACGGAATCCTGCTTCGTTCATCAAATTTCCGGATTCCGGAGATCAAAGGAATGACGGAGAGTTTCTTCACGCGTCCTCTGTATTCCGTCATCCCGGCGGAAGCCGGGATCCAGAACGGCGATTTCTTACTCTCAATGCAATAGGTCAATACTTGACCTGAAAACTCTCTGAAGGACGGGTTTTCAACCCAGAATCCGTTTCACGATGAACGGAATTACTCTGAGCATTTGTCGTCGGACTATTTTCCGTCGGGCCGGTCCCTGAAACAATCTCCTTGCGCACGGCGTCCACCAGTCCGTTCAAATCGCCACCTTTCATGCCGATTTCACCCAGGATCGCATCCAGAATGGGTTGTTGGGCGCGGTAGGCCAGCGCCGCCGAGACGGCTTGTTCGGCGAGATTGCCGCCGCCGGATGCCGCTCCGCCTGTCGCATTGGAAGCCTGGCCGCGATTCAGTCCGTCGACCTGAACGATCTTGATCCCCTCGATTCTCTCCATCGGTTTCACCGAGGCTTCGATGATTCCGGGCAGGGCGTCGAGCAGCTTCATCTTGATCTGCATCGCGATCTGTTCCGCCGCCAGGGTATTCAAGGCGGTGTTGCGCATCTCGATCCCCCTGGCTTCGACCTGATACTGAACCTGTTGCGCGTCGGCCTTGATCTTCACGGCTTCCGCCAGATTTTTCGAGGCGTCTTTTTCAGCCTCGGCCGCCACTGTAATGCTGATGGCCTGTTGCTGGGCGTCCTGCTCGGCCACCACCAGGGCGATTTGTTTTTCCCGTTCCGCCACGGCCACTTCGCGCGCGGTCTTGACTTGTTCTTCGGCCCGCGCCGCCAATGCGCGCGCTTCGTTGGCCTGCTTTTCCGCTTCCGATTGGGCTTTGGATTTTTCCGCAATGGATATCAGTTTGTCCTGATCGGCAAGCGTCGTGCGTTTTTCCTGTTCGATTTTCGCTACCTGCACTTCGCGGTCGGCTTCGATCTGGCGCTGACGGATGGCGCGATTTTTTTCGACTTCCGCTTCCTGAACCAGGCGTTCCGCATCGATTTCCGCCTGTTTCGCTTCCCGCTCACGCTGGGCGGTGATGCTGGCGACTTCGGCGGATTGTTGTGCTTGCCGCGTGGCTACTTCCTGCTGTTGCTGCAAGGTGGCAAAGGTCTGATCCTTCTCGATGTTCAGTTTCTGCTGGGTCGCTTCGTAATTTTTTTGGGCGATGGCGACCGCCGTGTCCTGTTCGATCTCGTTGCGCTCCTTGGCGCGTTGTTGCGTTTGCTGCGTGAGCTTGGTCAGACCTTCGGCGTCGAAAGCGTTCTGCGCGTCGAAAAATTTGATCGGCGTCTGGTCGAGACGGGTCAGGCTGACCGATTCAAGCTCCAGGCCGTTCTTGAGCAAATCCTCGGACACCGCGTTCTGCACGGCCTGAATGAAATCGGCCCGTTTGTCGAGTAACTGGTGCATGCTCATCGAGACGGAGGCGGCGCGCAGCGCGTCGACGAATTTGTCTTCCACCAGAGCTTTCAGCGAATCCGGGTGCATCGTCCGCTGCCCCAGAGTTTGCGCGGCGTTGGCCACGCCTTCGACACTGGGAATTACGCGCACGAAAAAGGTCGCCATCGCATCGACGCGCAGACGATCCAGGGTGATCAGGCTGTCTGCGCCGGCGCGTGAAACTTCCAGTTTCAGCGTATTCATGTTGATGCGCACGCATTCGTGAAATACCGGCAGGACGACCGCGCCGCCGTCCATGACGACTTTCTGGCCGCCCAGGCCGGTTCGCACGAAAGACTGTTCCTTGGAAGAACGACGGTACAAGCGGGAGAAGATCTGCCCGACGACAAGCACGCCGACAAGTACGATGACGACCAACACAGCGATTTCAACGATATCCATTGCAATTCCCTTGCTTGTTTATCAAAGCAGTTCGGGGCGCGGATTGGCAATAGCCAGGAAGCGCACCCCGGAAATCTGTTTCACCAGCAGCACCGAATCTCCCACGACAAATTGCAGGTCTTCACCATCGGGCTCGACATGCACGTAGAGCGTTTGTCCGTGATCATTTTTCACGCGTGCTTGTGCCGGGTAATTCACTCGCGCCGTACCGTTCACGATGACGCCAACTCTCCCGACAAGGTTTTCCAAGGGCTCCGCCGAGGTCTCGTCTTTCGGAATGAGACGCGCGAGCGTGGCGGCCAAGGCGCGAACGACCGGCAAGGCGCAGAGAAAAGCGACGACCACCGAAACCCAGACGGGTGGATACACGCCGAGAACCGCATACGCCACGCCGTTCAGGACAAAACCGGCAATCGAAAAAGCCGTCAGCAGAAGGGTTATGACCACCAGTATCGGAACTTTTCCGATGTGCAACCAGCCCAGCCAGGCATCGAAGATATGGCCCAAGCCGTCACCCGAGGACACATCCGGCGAAAAATCGTCGAATCCGCCGAAAACGGTGAAGCCTAACAGCAAGGCCAATCCCTCGACGACGGCAATGGCCAGCAACAGAATGACTGACCACAGGAAGGGCCAGGATTCGGGCGCAAGAAACAGGTCCATTGATTTTGCGTCTCTCTCGGGTTACTTGTCGCCGCGTGAAACCTTGATGGCCGCCAGACGTTCGCTGATGCGGTGATCGCGCTGCAATTCCGCCAGTTCCTTCAGCTTGCCGGCATCGCTTATTCCGCCGCCGACCAGCCCGCTCGCGCCGGTCTGCCGCGCCAACACCCGGTTGAAAGACGCAGCGGCATCCTCGACGCGCGCCTGCCGATCGTTTCCATCGCCACTCGCTTCCGTCGGTTTATTGCTCGTGACGCTCTCCCGATAATCGGCCAGCAATTGTTCCAGTTCCCTTTTCTTAGCCAGCAGGGCGACGATATAGCCCTCAAATTCCTTGGCTTTCTCCGATTGCTCGTCGAGCGATTTATTCAGTACAGGCAACAAATCCTCGATATCGCTCTGACGCCCGATCGCCACCTTCGCCAAATCGTCGCGATTGATTGACAAGGCCGTATCGATTTTATCCGAAAGGCCTTCATGTTCCGCGTTCAGCCGGGAAATCTGGCTCAACACCAGATGTTTGGACGCCTCGGCCCGGCCAAGGTCGCCGCGGACTTCTCCGATCACTTGGTCGATCTCGCGTATCGACTGGTTCATCGATGCTTCCGGCGCAATGCTTTCCGCCTTGTCCAGCAAGGCATGCGCGCTGCCGGCGATGATACGGGAGACTCGTGTCGCAATACTGTCAGCCATTTTTTCGCTCCTTCTCTCTTCGGGTTACGATGATATCCGTTATTTCGATGATATCCGGCAAATATCGCTCAATGGACTCCTTGTCATAGACCGCCGGAACAGTCGTGATGGCCGCGCGCAGCAATGTCGTCAGCAGGCGGAAACACTGCTGCGCCAGCGCGGCCTCGATTTCGCGCAGATCGCTTTCCCCGTCCTCCTCATCGTGGGATGGCGCCGAAACCAGTATGGACATAATCCGTGGAACGGTTTCCAGCGCGGCACTCATAATATCCGAATGTTCCTTGTGCCTGCGTTCCCACATCGTGACGGTGTTCGCCATCGGCTGAATCAGACTGCGCATCCACTCGGAACAGACGTCCGGGTCGGTCAGCCCCGACTCCTGCTGACGAACGCGCAAAACCAGCGCCCGCAATTTCTCGCTTGGCGTTTTCCCTGCGGCTTCCTGCGTTGAAAGCAGCCATTGAAAGTCATCGTCGGGCAGACGAATCGATACAGTTTGCATTTGTGCCATGGCAACTCCTGAAACATAGCTTACGAATTGCAGTCAATATATGTTGTTTGTACACAAATGTAAACTTTTAGATTCATTAAATTTCAATCGCCCGCATACCCGCGAGGATTGCGTCATTCTGCACGGAACCGTCAGACAGAAAATGCTGGACCATGGACAGGTAGGGCGCGATCTCCGAGCGCGCCGGGTTTCGACCAGGCACGGCGGTTTCGGAGAAACCGCCCTACCGCACCCAATACCCGTTGTCCCTTTGATGCCCAGGGCCCAGTTCGTTCATCAAGATTCCGGGCATCAAAGGAATGGCGAGGTAAAAATTGCAGGGCGAAAAGTTTTTCGCCTCTACGTTCCGCACGAGAGCGTTTTATGTTTTTGTATGGACAGACGCTATTTCTACCTCGTCATTCCCGCGAAGGCGGGAATCCAGAAACCTAGCTTCCGACGCAACGCGTCGCAATTCTTTGATTTGCAGCCATTCTGGCTGGAGAAAACGTACTGGATTCCCGCCTTCGCGGGAATGACGGTTAACAGCAGACAGATGGCATCCAGCATCTTTGTGTCAATACTTAACAAAAAAACACTCTAACCTTCCGGCATTACGGCTTCCGGATAAAGTTCCGGCAACAGAGGTTCAGTTTGAACCACAGCGCCACCGCGTATAACATCTCGATGTGTGACAAGGAGAGCGCGGTGCAGGAATGGCTCGCTCGTTGTAACAAGCCGCAATGGCCGGAAGTTGTCCTGAACTTCACGGGAATACCCGACATGCCCGCATTCGAGGCGGGACGGGAACATCTGGCTGCCGCGCGAGATGATCCGCTGGCATGAAATACCTGCTCGATACCTGTACGGTCAGCGATTTCATCAAGGGGGAACCGGGTATTTTGAACGCCATCATTCCGCTAATTGTTCTCTCCAGTGCAAAGCGCCGTATTGATGAAGTGCGGCGCTTCGCGCCAAAAGCTTACGACCGACGGGTCAATGAAGCGTAACCCATCCTACGGGTTTCGGGCTACGGCTCGCTGTGGTTTGAAACAAACATGACAATAGACAATAGGTTGGGGTGAGCAAAGCGAACCCCAACGCACAGCGCATAAGTTATCCCAATGTTGGGGTTCGCAAGCTCACCCTAACCTATGCGGGCTACGGCGTGACAACAGGAAAATAAAAAGAACGGCCATTCGTGTCGAAATCCGTAGCCCTCTGCAATAAATGAGCCCGTGGAGGGCGGCGCGCCGCGGTTGATGCTCCGCCGTTGCGCGCGTCGAAGCGGATATACTTTCTCTCCCCCCCACATCGCCACATAACAAAGTCATGCCTGCTGATTTCACCGTCTCCGATTCGCCGTCTTCCCGATGGATTCGGGCCGGAAGCCCCGAGTATCGCAGGGCGGCCTGGGCGCTGTTTCTCATCGGGCTATCCTGCTTTTCGCTGATCTATTGCGTACAGCCCCTGCTTCCCTCGTTTGCCGAAACTTTCGGCGTCAGTCCGGCGGAAAGCTCGCTGGCATTATCTTTGACGACCGGTCTGCTGGCCGTATCCATCGTCCTCGCCGGAGCGTTCTCGCAGGCGCTCGGCCGACGGGAATTGATGTTTTGCTCGCTCCTGCTGGCGGCGATCTGCAACATCGTGGTGGCGGTAACACCCAGCTGGCTGGCGCTGCTGACAACCCGGGCCATCGAGGGTTTCATCATCGGCGGCGTTCCGGCGGTGGCGATCGCGTATCTTTCCGAGGAAATCGATCCGGTCGATCTGGGCAAGGCGATGGGGCTTTACGTGGCGGGAACGGCCTTCGGCGGCATGATGGGCCGTATCGTCATGGGCGTGCTGACCGAATTTACTTCCTGGCGCATGGCGCTCGGCCTTCTCGGAGTCTCGTGTCTGCTTGCGGCCATCGGTTTTCTGAGGCTGCTTCCGCCTTCGAGGAATTTCATCCCTCAGCCGGGTTTCGATCTTGCGTTTCACCTGCGCGTATGGAAAAGCCATCTCATGAACCGCGGGCTGCTGCGTATCTACGCTTATGGTTTCCTGATCACCGGCGTTTTCGTGACGCTGTTCAACTACACCGTTTTCCGGCTTTCGGAAGCGCCTTATTTCCTGAGCCAGACGGCGATCAGCATGATTTTTCTGGTTTATAGCTTCGGCATGGCCTCCTCGTCGATTTCGGGTGCGCTAGCCGATCGTTTCGGACGTCGCCCGCTGCTCGTGGCGGGAATGCTGACGCTGCTGCTCGGCGTTCTGACGACCTGGCCGGATTCGCTGACATCCATCTTCGGCGGAATCGTGCTGGCAACCATCGGGGTTTTTATCGTGCACACGGTGGCAAGCAGCTCGATTGGCCCGCTGTCCGGTGAATTCAAAGGCCACGCGGCTTCGCTTTATCTGTTGTTTTATTACATGGGATCGAGCATCGTCGGTTCGGTGGGAGGATGGTTCTGGCAGCACGGCGGGTGGCCCGCCGTGATTGGTCTGACCGGATCGCTGGCTCTCGCGGGATTGATTCTGACCGTGCGGCAAGCGCCCGCAACGCAATCCTGAACACCGTCAGTAATTGCCGGAAAAGACCGGAAAAATTGTCCTCAGGGGAGTGAGCGGCGCTGAGTTTCCGGGACAGATCACGGCTCCCGGCGCAACTTGTAAATGTCTATGCTGTTGCGGCAAAGCAGATTAACTGTGAAAAAGTAAACCCTACCGAAGATGCAATGACGACGATAATCTGGCATAGCTGTGGTCTTTTGAGAGAGTTCATCCGGTGCCATCCGGCGGATAACGCTTCGCTCATCCGCCCTACGGATTATTCCACCTCCTTTTGTTTCCCGGAACCCGATTCTTCATCAAATTTCCGGATTCCGGGTATCAAAGGAATGACAGAGGCTGTACTAAGCAGCCCCTTCGGAGCGCCTATTATCACTTCTGCCCATCCTCCACCGTTACTATCTCACCGCCGCCCGCCAGCCCGTAGATCATCGGCTGATACATGTCTTCGGCGTAGGTCGGCGGCACGACGAAGCGCCCTGGGGTGACCACGCGGACGCGATAGAACAGATTCATCTCGCCTTCGATGCGCACGGCGGCGACATAGCGGTCATCGCGGAATTCCTGATGCTTGATGCGCGTATCCTGCATCGCCTGGCGCATGTCGATGCCGGCGATGTTCAGCGTATTCTGTTCGCCTTGCACGATATTGGCATTTTCGATCTCGACGCCCGCCGGCACCTGGTCGACGATCAGCGCGTTGGCATAACGTCCTTTCGTCTTGACGTTCACCCGCACGATCAGGGATTCGCCGACTTTCAGCGCGGGCGCATAGCTTCCAAGCGAGATCTGCTGGCCGTCGGCGGTGTACCACTCGCGCGTCAGGTTGAAGGCGTCGCGCCGCGCTTCCGGCATCCGGGCCGGGTTGCCGGAGAGGTTGAGTTCGATGAACAGGCGTTCCGTATGCGTGTTTTCGAGCTTGACGCTGGCAGCGAGATCCGTTGTGGAAACGCTGACGAATTGCGTTCCCCGGCCACCGATTTCCTGGCCTGAAAACTTCGCCGACCATTCGCCGCTCTTTTGATTGGAGAAACTGTGGCCGAGCAGGAAGACGGCCAATTTCTCCTGAGTGGAAAGATAATGATGCTTCTCAATCTCGCCCGCGACCTGCATGACGAGATTTTCACGCCCTTCCGGATTGAGGCCGTGCTTTTGCAGCAGCACATACATCAATGCCATGTCGCGCAGATTGCTGCCATAGTCACCCCACCAGACATTGCTCAGGCGCTGTTTTATGAGACCGGCGGCGATGCTTTCCGTGGCTTTCGTTTCATCGCCCATCAGCTTGAGCGCGAGACCGAGGTGGACGAGGCCCAGGCCCGAATGCGCCTGTTCCCTGGATTCCGCCATCTGGCGTAGCGTGGAGAGCGGCGCTTTGCCCTGGCGCGCCAGCACGTAGGCGCCGTAGGCGAGCACGGCGAAACGGCCGGAGCCGGCATAGCGCCAGTCGCGCCAGATGGCGTTCTCGTTGTAGGTCACCGGTCCGCGCGGCAAGCCGGCGACGCCTTCCTGCAAACCGCGCAGCAGGAAGTCAAGGGACTTCTTCTCCATCTCCACAGGAACATTGAAACCCTGCTCGCGCGCATCGAGCAGGAAGTTGGCGACGTAAGCCGAAAGCCAGTACTGGTATTCGGAGCTGTTGCCCCACAGACTGAAACCGCCGTTCGGCGCATGCATACCGGAGAGGCGGGCGATGGCCTTGTCCAGCATTTCGGAGCGCTGCGCCAGGGTGTAGGGCTTCAGGCCGAAGCGCCGGGCTTCTTCCTCGCCGATGAATACATGCGGATACGCCGTGCTGGTGGTCTGCTCGGTACAGCCGTAGGGATAGGTGAGCAGCCCGCGCACGGCGTCCTTCACGTCGATCGGCGCACGGTCGGAAACCGCCAGCGTCGCCGTCGCGGTCTGGCTGAGCAGGCCGGAAAGCTCGGCATCCCTGATCTCCAGCGTTTCGCCGGGCGTGAGTCCATAGCGTTTCAGGACCGTCTGGCGTGGCGTCGGCGCCTGCACTTGCAGCGGGAAGCGGCGCTGGTGTTTCATGCTCGGGCTGTCGATGTCGATATGAACTTCGGTCAGGCCGTTCGCCGTGCCGGCTTCGATCGGGATGCGCAGCACTTTCTTCTGCTGGTCCTTGAGCGTGATTTTTTGTTCGCCGTCACGAATCACCAGCCCCTCGTTGTTGCTGACCTTGATCGCGACCTCCTGTTCCTCGCCGGCGAGATTCTGCACGTCGAGCGCGAGCAGGGCGGAATCGCCGACCGACAGGAAGCGCGGCGTGGCCAGTTCGACGACGAGCGGCGCGGCCAAGACGACCTCGGCCTCCTGCATGCCGAAGCTTCCGCCATCGGAGGCCACAGCCATCAGGCGCAGGCTGCCGTTGAAATCCGGCACCGGCAGGGAAATCTCGGCTTCGCCCCTGGCGTCGAGCGCCACCGGGCCGCTGAAGAGGTCAACCAGAAGCACTTTCTCCGGCATGCTTTTGGTCGGTTCCGGCGCGCCGTCACCGCCCCACTTGAGCTTGCCTTTCTGCCCGGCCATCTTTTCGATCAGGCGGCCGTAGATGTCGTACAGATCGTGCCCGTAACGCAGCTTGCCGAAAAAGAAACCGAACGGATCGGGGCTGGCGAAGCGGGTGATATTGAGAATGCCGACATCGACGGCGGAGAGCGTGACCATCGCCGTCTGCCCGGCCTGGGTCTGTCCAGCATTGCTCTGTCCAACATTAGCCAGCCCCGCGACCTTGACCTTCACCTTGAGCGCCTGGTTCGGTTCCATCCTCTTCGGCGCTTCCAGCGTCACGCCGAGTTTGCGGCTGCCGCGTTCCAGCGGCAGATAGGCGATGCCCAGCGCGCGCGCCGGAGTGACGCCGGCGTCTTTCTTGCCCGTCACGCCGGGGCGCAGCACCATCGCCGTGACGTAGAGGTCGTGGCGCTTCCACGCCTTATTGACCGGAATATCAATCGTTGTTCCTTCGATGCCGACGGGCAGGCGTTTCATCCACAACAATTTGTCGCCTTCGACCGTGATCAACGCCTCGCCGGCGTGCGGCGGCGTGATTGTCAGTCTGGCTGTTTCGCCTTCGGCATAGCCCGGCTTGTCGAACTTCAGGGCCACGCGGTCGGGGCGCACGCCCTGCGCTTCATCTTCCTTCGCCGACCAACCGGCATAGAAGCGGAAACGCGTCGTCAGCCCGGTTTCGGGATCGAGCACTTCGACGCGGTAGCGGCCATATTTCACCGGCACGACAAGCGTGCCGCGCCCGTCGGCCGGAACCGAGACCTGCGTGCTCAGTTCCAGTTCGTCGGCCTCGGTGAAACCCGAATGCCAGCCGCGCTCATCGTCGAAGCGCCAGTAATAGTGGCGGCTCTCGCGGAACAGGCGTACCGGCAGACTGTCCGCGGCCTTGAGATTCCCCGACGCATCGGCGCGCACCACCTCGAATTCGATCGGCTTACCATAAGGCGCGTAGGAACCGGCGAACAGCGGACGTAGGCCGACCAGCACCGGCGCCGGCCACCAGGTACGTTCGATGCTGCGCACCACGGGCCGGCCGCCGCTTTCCAGCAGACTCAGCGTGGCGCGCACGGCAAACGGCGAATGACGGTTTTGCAAGGTGGCAAGATCGACATGGATGGCCGCCTTACCGTCATCATCGAGCGTCTGTTCGTCGAGTTCCTGGCGGGAACGGACGTTGTCTTCGTTGGCGTCGCCGAAAACGAAGCCGGGCAGCTTTTTGTCGAGCGGATTGCGCCTGGGTTCGGTGTTGACCACACCGAGCAGTTGATTATCCGCGGCGGGAGCGCCGTAAAGATAGCTTCCGGCGACGCCGATCTCCCATTTTCCCACCCCGGAAGCCGCGTCAAGCCAGTCCGCTGTGCTGGTCAGATCGAGCTTCATCCGTTCCGGCAGGAATTCCTCCACACCGATACGCATGACGGTTCCCGCCCGCTTGTCCGCCGGATCGGCGCGCAGTTCGAGATTCCAGAAACCGGTCGCCGCGTCGGATGGCAACTCGATCTCCTGCCGGTAATAACCCGCGAATTTTTCTTGCGGCGACCACGAGGCAGTCCATTGCGCCTTGCCGTCGGGACGGCGCAGAACGGCCTGGATCGGCTGCGCCGGCACCGACACACCGTCCGCGTCACGCGCCAGAACCGAAACATCGAAGCGCTCGCCGGGACGGTACAGATCGCGCCCGCTGTAAGCAAACAAGCGCACCGGTGAGGAAGTCAGCCCGCCGATGTCGAACTCGGCGAGGTCGAGCGCCGGTTCCTTGAGGGCGATCAGCGACATCTGCTTGCCTTTCCTGGCGATCACCACCTTGGCGTCCTTGGGGCGCTCGGCGAAAGTGGCGCGACCGGAAGCGTCGGTCTCGCCAAACGCAAGCGTCCTGTCGTCAGCGCCGATCCAGCTCACTTCGACGCCGGCCACCCCCTTGCCCGACGCCAACGAACTGACGAAAGCATCGGCCCCCTTGCCTGGGTATTGCCGCATGTGCAGGCCGAGGTCGCTGACATAGAAATAAGTCGTCTGATACTCGCCACGGAAACGGTTGGGTTGCGACATCACGGCGATGTAGATCCCCGGTTCCCTGAGCGCGGGGATCGTCTCGACCGGAATGAAAGTGACAGCACGCCGGTTCGCTTTCGCCTCAGTCAGGAAACGGCCGACGAAAGTGCTCTCGGTCATCTTGTTGAACTGTTCGAGCGTCCATCCGCCGACCATGCCCTTGAGGTTCGTGTGGTTGCTGTAGCCGTAGTAATAACCCTCTTCTTCGCACTCGTAACACTCCTCGTTTTCCTCGTCCTCGTTGACGACGCGCTGCGGCGCGGGCTTGGCCTTGCCGGCAATGACCCGCTCAAGAAACTTTTCTACTTGCTCGGGCTTGACCTTGAGAAACTGGATGTCGACTTCCGGCACATTAACGGTGGTCACCGGCAGGCCGCCGTTCTGCGCCGCCGGCAATACCATGCCGCGGCTGGCGAAGTAGAAGGCCGGCGCTACCGCCGCCGTGCGGATCGAAAAACGTTCCTCGCGAGCCAGTCTGGCGCCACTCTTGGCCGACAAGCCGGCATGCACGCGCACGACATAACGGGTTTGCGGCTTGATGTGCGGAAAGAACAGGAGACGCGGATTTTCCCCGACGACCCAGGCGCCGGATACCGGCATACCCCCATCGAGCACCGTATCCTCGGGCGCGCGGCTGACGCTGTCGGCCGCGGCGGGTTTGGCTTCGGAGGATTCCGGGGTTTCGTTCTGTTCCTTCGCTACTTTCTTCTTGCCATCGTCAGGCGGCATTTCGAGTACCTGGAGATATTTCCCATGATCCACCCTGGCGTCGAGCGGCAGGCTGAACGAGAGTCCCAGCGCGGGCGAACCATCGAGTTCCCGATGCGCTCCGTCGACCACCTCGAAAGGAATATCGCTGGCGGCTGATGCTGATTTCTTTTCCGCCGCATGCGTTCCAACAATGGAGAAAACCGTCGCGGCCAGAATCAGCGCGAAAACGGCAAGAACACGGCCTGTTGTCTTGGTTATGGATGGCATGCTGAGGCTCCGGGAAAATGTACTGGGGATTGTAGAGGCCCAGCGACATCGGCGCTACCTGAAAAATAATTCTGCTATCTCCTGTAGGTTTGCGTAGGTTGGGTAAGCGAAGCGCAACCCGACAAATGTACATTTGCGGCGCGTAGCGCCGGAAGATACGAACGTCGGGATGCACCGCTTCGCGGCTTTCCCAACCTACGCCCCGCTGAGGGGTTGGTGGGGAGGGGGAAAGGATCTCAGAAGCGATACCTCGCCTTCAGACTCCCCAACACGCCTTCGCGTTTGCCTGCATAACCCTGCACGCCTATATCCAGCGTCCAGCCTTGGGTTTTTGTCGGGGGATTCAGCGTTACGCCGAGTTCCAGCATGCCGCTGTCGCCCTTGAGTTTGGGGGCGTCGAGTGGGTAGCCGTGGATGCTGGCTTTCACTTTGCCGTCGTATTCGTGTTCC
>BNUC01000088.1 GCA_025997075.1 Betaproteobacteria bacterium
AACAACAGGATAAAACACCTCCGAGTTTCGGCGGCGCGCTGTCGGGGAAAGCGTTCCGGGCTACGCCCTCCACGCTTTCCCCGACAGCGCAAGAACCGGGTTCAGAGGCAAAATCAGCATACAAGGGTATGCGGGCGGCCCAAGCACCGTGGTTCTTCTATTCGCCTGCGCCGGAGTATTGGTCCGTTGTCATCCGGTGGAAACGACGCCCATGCGCAAGATGATGTTGGAGAAGCGCCGCTGTTCGCCGGTGGTCACTATGGCGAAGGCTCGTCTGGCGCGTTCGTAGAACTCCGGTTTCCCCAGCTTGAGGAGGGGCTTGTCACCGTCTTTTTGTGTTGCCAGCAGCGCCACGAAGTCCACCCAGATATCCGGCGTTTGCTTTACCGACTCGGGCGGCACCATCAGAATGCCGGAGTAATCCACGGCGTAGTCCAGCGGCATGAGGGTGAGTGCGCTCTTCAACACCTCGATCAGCGGATAGCCGTTGTAGTGAACGAGCCGCTGGGCATGCGAGGCGGCGGGAAAATTGGCGTCGGAGAAGACGATTTCATCACCATGTCCCATGCCCATCAACACGTTCATCAAGGGCGGGGAAATCAGCGGGTCCAAGCCTTTTAACATGACTGTCTCCTAGAAAACCCGGCTTTGGGCGCGGTTTTCGTAGTAATCGGGCGAGTCGCCCAGCTTTTGCCAGACGGGCAGGCTGGCTGCGTCGATGCGCGCCATGATTTCATCGCTCAGGGTCACGTCCAGGGCTTTCAGGTTGGCGTCAAGCTGCGCCACGCTCCGGCAGCCCGCCAGCGTCGAGGTCATGAAGGGCTTTTGCAGAATCCACGCCAGCGCAATCTGCGCGCAGGAAAGATCTGTTTCGGCGCTGATCGCCTTCACGCAGTTCACGGCATCGAAGAGTTCTTTTTCGGCGCCTTCCTCGTGGTGGCGCGAATCACTGCCTCCCCGATCCTGATGGAAGTGTCGGGAATGCGCCTGGGGAGGCGGCACGTCTTCCGGCCTGGCGTACTTGCCCGTGAGCAACCCCTGCTGAAGGCCGACCGAGCCGACCACGCCGATTTGATGGGCAACGCAATAGGACGCGATTTCCTTTTCGATAGCGCGCGAAACGATATTGTAGGCAAGCTGGTTGCTGTCTACCCGGACGCCCGTGGCGGCGACTTCTTCCATCTGTTTGACGCCGAAATTGGAAAGGCCGATGGAACGGACGAGCCCTTCTTTTTGCAGCGCCTCGAACTGGCGGAAAACATCCGCGACCCGCGGCGGCTGTTCGGCCGCGCCACGATCGCTGGAAAAATGAGCCAGGGCCAGGGGATTGATCGGCCAGTGCAGGATGTACAGGTCCAGATAGTCCGTTCCCAGCCGCGAAAGACTCCCTTCCAGATGCTTTCTCACCTGGCCCGCGTTGGCGGGGGTGATCTTGGAGGCGAGCACCACTTTGTCACGCTTGTGGCCTTTCAACGCCAGGCCCAGTGAGCATTCGCTCTCGCCATTGTTATAGACTTCCGCCGTATCGATGAAGTTGATACCCCGCTCGATGCTGGCAGCGACCACGGCGTCGACGTCCTGCTGGGACTGCTGCCCCCAATACGCTCCGCCGCCAAACGCCCAGCAACCCAGTCCGATGACGCTCACTTCGATTCCAGACGCGCCCAGTTTTTTATACTTCATGATGGAAACTCTTTATTTAAGTAAACCCGGCAGCCACATCACGAGACCGGGGATGTAGGTAATGAGCAGCAACACGCTCACCATGGCGACGAAAAACGGAATGAACGCCTTGACCACGCTGCTTATCGAACATTTGGCGATGCCGCAGGCGACGAAAAGACAAACACCCACCGGCGGCGTGAAAAGACCGATGCCCAGGTTGATCACCATGATGACGCCGAAATGCACCGGGTCGACGCCGCAGGCTACCGCGATGGGCAGCAGGATGGGGGTGAAGATGATTACCGCCGGGGAGAGGTCAAGCCAGGTTCCGACGAAGAGCAGCCAGAAGTTGATCAGCAGCAGAAGCAGGAAGCGGCTGTCCGTCAGCCCGGTGAGAAAACCGCCGATGGCCGCGGGCACGTTCTGCCGGGCGAAGAGCCAGGCCAGCGCCGAGGCGGTGGCGATCATCAAGGTGGTTTGTCCGGTGATGACGGCGACTTCGACGAGGACCTTGGGCATGTCCCGGAACTTGATTTCCTTGTAGTAAAAAGCCCCCAGCAGGAAGGAATACAAGGCGGCGACGCCCGCCGCTTCGGTGGCGGTGAAAAAGCCGAAGATGATGCCGCCCAGAATCAGCACGATGGTCATCATCGCGGGAATTCCCTTGACCAGGATAATCGCGGCTTCCTTGAGCGAGACTTTCTCGTCGCGGGGGTAATTCCGCTTTTTGGCATAGAAAGCCGAGACGATGATCAGCGCAAGGCCCACCATGATGCCGGGAACGATACCGCCCAAAAAGAGCTGCCCGATGGACGCGCTCGCCGCGACGCCATAGACCACCATCGGGATACTCGGCGGAATCATGATGCCGATGGTCGACGAGGTGGCGGTGACCGCCACGGAAAAGTCCTTCTCGTAACCTTTGTCCACCATCGCGGGAATCATGATCGCGCCGATCGACGCGGTGTCCGCCGCCGCCGAACCGGTGATCCCGGCAAAGAGCATGCTGGCCACGATGTTGATGTAGGCCAGTCCGCCCTTGAGGAAGCCCACCAGCACCTTCGATACGTTGATCAGATCGCGGGTCGTGCCGCCGAGGGCCATGAAACGCCCGGTCATGATGAACAGGGGAATGGCGATGAACGTAAACGAATCGAGGCCGGTGAACATGCGCTGAACCATGACCATCAGCGGATAGCCGCCGACGGCGACGCCGATCAGGGCCGCAAGGCCCGTGCAGATGGCGATCGGCGCGTTGAAGTACATGAGCACGATCATGAACGCGAAAACGATGAGCGCGACCATTATTTTTTCCCCCTCAGCGCTTCTTCGCCCATCCGCTTGACCTCGTCGGGAATTTCCGGCGGCGCTTCCGTCTCGTAGGGAATCCTCTTGATGTGGCAGTACATCTGCCAGGCGCCAGCGATCACGTAAAGGAAACCCGTCAGCGGCAGGGCGCTGTACACGACCGCCATCGGGATACGCATCACCGACGTCAGTTGCCCTCCCACGATGCCCAGAAGCTGGGTTCCAAAAACCCCCAGACAGAGGCCGAACAGAATGATCAGCGCGTAAACAAAAATCCGGTTCCGGAACTTGCCCTGCTCGGACATCTTGCTCTCGAAGTAGTCGATGCCCAGATGCATCTTGTTGCGCAAGGTGATGACGCTACCGAAGAGACAGAACCAGAGAAAGGAAAAACGGGCAAGCTCATCGGTCCAGGCAACAGGCACCTTCAAAAAGGAACGCCCGAAAATCTGCAAAAGTATACAAAGCGACATCGTCAGCCCGACCACCCAAACCAGATTGAAGACGACTTTATCGTAAAGCACGTGAATGAATTTTTTCGCCACGAGCGATCCCCTTCTTTTTCCGATCCGCGCAGGACGCGCGGAACATGTATCCACGCTTCTTCCAGCGCGTCGGCTTCAGGCATTACCACGATTACCGCGACCGGGCCGCAAGAACACGAAGGCGTTCTTGCGGCCCGCAACGGAGAAACTATTTCGTGAAAGCGTCGATGACGTCGCCGCCGATCTTGTCACGGTATTCCGCGTAGATCGGATTCACTTTTTGCTGGAAGCTCGACTTGTCCGGGCAATCATTGACCGCCATGCCCAGTTTCTTGAGTTCGGTAAGCGCCGTCTGCTCGCTATCCGCGTCCAGCTTCGTTGCGTAATGCCCGGCCTCGTTGCCCGCCTTGGCGACAATCGCCTGCAAATCGGCCGGGAGCTTGGCAAAGAACTTGGGATCCATCGCAATGATGTTCGGAGAAATGAAATGCTCCGTCAGGGAAACGAACTTGGTGACCTCGTACTCCTTCTGCGTGATGATCAGCGAGACGGAATTTTCCGCCGCGTCAACCACCTTGGTCTGGAGAGCCATGTAGCGTTCATTGGCGGAAAGAGGAACCGGCACCGCTTCCAGAAGCTCGAAAGTCCGGCGCATGACCGGGCTTTCCATGATGCGCACCTTCATCCCCTTGAAATCGGCCGCCGTCACCACCGGGCGGGAGGAGATGTACATGTCGCGGGGACTGCGCACCATCCAGCCCAGGATCTTGATGCCCGCGCTTTTTTCCAGCGATTCGGCAAAGGTCTTGCCCACCTGACCTTCCAGCCGGTCCTCCAGCCACTTCTGGTTCTTGGAGATGTAAGGCAGGTCGAAAACCATGAACTTGGAATCCACCGCCGAAAGCACGGCCACGTTGATTTCCGCCGCCTGGAGACTCCCCATCCGGATTTGCTCGATATAGTCCCGATGGCCGCCAAGCTGGCCGGTGTGTTTCACTTCAACCTCGATACGCCCTTTGGAACGCTCTTCCACAAGCTCCTTGAACTTGAAGAACGCCTTGACACAGTTGTCGTCCGGGTTACTGGGCGTCGCCATCGTGATGGTGAAATCCTTCGCCATGACCGGGGCCGCAAACCCCAGAACGAGCGCTGCCGCCATCGCCAAGCCAAAACAACCAAAACCTTTTTTCATGATTCCCTCCTGAAGAAATGGAAAATCCAGTGTAATCCCCTTGTCCACCGGAACCCAAGCGTTTTGCGGAAAATATCAAAAAATATCAAAAAAAAGAGTGAAATTATGATGTATTACATTTTTTGAACATTTATCCTATGATTCTTCCGTAGAAATATCATATTTTCTTCCTATAGAACCGAACCGCCATGTTGGAGCATTTCTCGTCGGTGGAGTGCCACCGCTTTCAGGATGTCCGTTTTATCAACGCCTTCTCCCCGGCGCCGGGGAAGCGCCATATCCTGTTTTTCCCCCTGGGAAACACCGGCGTGGTGTGGCACAACGGCAACTGGCAGGACATTCTCCCCAACCGCCTTTTCTGTATCGAGGCGGAGGCGGAGTTTTCCGTCCGCTGCGGCGAGGGGCCGGTAGACTGCTTCGCCATCGCCTTCGAATCCGGCGATCCGGGGCGCGTCGCCGGGAACGACTACCTCATCATCCAGCCGAACATGCGCGCGGAGTTCATCGCCATGAATGTCGAGCTGGCGATGGCCTGTCTCACCGAAGATGAGCCGCGGGCTTTTCGCGCGCTCCGGGGCATCCTGAAAAAGATCGACCAGATGACCATGGCGAGCCACATCGCCTTCGCCATCCGGCACGTGGGCCCCAAGATCAATGTCCCCGATCATTTCCATTCGAACGAATACCAGATTGAGTACTTTGCCGCCGGCGCTGGAGGAATTCGTCTGGATCAGCGCTGGATGGAATTTGACCGTGGCAGTTTCTGCTTCATTCCGCCGATGGTTCCCCACGAGATTTCCTACGCGCAGTCGCAGGACATGGATAATTACAGCATCAAGTTCCAGTTCGTCGAGGATCCCCGCATCAAAAATCCGCCGAGCTCCCCTTTTATGGTAGACGTGGCCGAGGAAAAACAGGCCGAGGCGCTCTCGCTGCTCAAGAAGATCGTCGGTGAATATACGATGGATCTGCCGATCTCGCCGGGGAGCCTCAACCGGCTGATCATACTGGTACACGAACTCAAGGAGCGCAAGGAGGCGGGCGGGGAGGAAAATTCTCTGGTAGGCCGCGTCAAACGCATCGTGCGGACGGGTTACGCCGGACCCTTGCGCGTGTCGGCGATCGCCGCCCAGACGGGGGTCAGCCCCGAGCACCTGAGCCGGAAGTTCCACAAGGTGACAGGCGAGACGCTGGCCGAGTACATCACCGTCTGCCGGCTCCGTTCGGCCTTGATCATGCTGCAAAATACCGCCCTGCCCATCAAGCAGATCGCCGCCGAATGCGGCTTTACGAGCGTCCACTATTTCAGCAACCGTTTCAAGAAGTACTATGACAGCGCGCCGGGTGAAATGCGCCGAAGCGCCAGGGCAAGCAGTTGATGATCTCGGGAGTCACGCAGAGAAGGGCATTACCATTCAGCAACGACGCCAGAGGTAGTACGCCAAACGGGGTTCTTCCAGTTGTGGCCGATTTTTGCCATTTCACGGACTTTCTCTTCGTTCACCTCGATTCCCAGGCCAGGGCCGTTGAAAACGTCGATGTAGCCGTCCTTGAAGTCGAATGCTTCTGGATTGGTGATGTAGTCCAGCAAGTCGGCTCCGATGTTGTAGTGCATTCCGGCGCTTGTTTCCTGAAATGGCGGCATTGACAGAATTGAAATCGAGCTGCAGGCAGGCCGCGAACGCAATCGGACCCAGAGGGCAGTGAGGCGCGATGGCAATATCGTAGGCTTCGGCCATGGTGATTTTCTTGCATTCGGAGATTCCTCCGGCATGGCTCAAATCGGATTGGATTATCGACCGCGTCTTGTTCGAAAAGAAACCTTGTTCGGTTGTTGCGGTGGACGATGCGCCAGATCAGCGCCTTCTCCGCATTGAGGTTGGGGTAGTGGTTAGCCATCCGTTTCGTCCATCGCAAGGGCCATCAGCAATTGGCCGTCAACGCCGCGCCGAACTGCCTGAAACTCGGCACCTTGCCCAGTACGCCGAAGTTGGGCCTGAGCGAAGCGACGATCTGCGCAGCATGCGTTGTTGGCACATAGGGTTTCCCGTGCCGCTGGAAGATGTTTTCCAATCGTTTCTTCGGATTGGTCTGCGATTCCACATTGGACGTGTTGTTGACCCGAACGGGATGCGCCGGGCGCGAAAGCACTTGCGACAAGGCCGATCCATCGGCCAGCAGCCAGGCTTCCAGTTCGGCTTTGATCGGTATCAGAAATACGCAAGGGTGATCCGCCAATCCGTGCTGGGCAAGTTCTTGCCGGATGTCCTGACTGTCCTGCTGCGCGCCATCGGGCCTGCCCCAGCGCGGCTGCACATCCCAGACGATCAACACGCGGCAGCAACCGGAATCCAGCAGCGCCTGCGTCGCGCTACCGCAATTGGCAATCAGTTCGGGCTTGTTGCCCTGCGGGTGAATTTCGACTTGTGCGCCGGGCACGATGCGCTGCGCCAGCGCCCGCAGAACCTGCTGGTCTTCGCTTTGCAGGCCGCCTTCGCAGAGAATGCCGATCTTCATTCAGCCTTCCCCCAGCCGCCTTCCGGCGTTTCACCTTCCCGCGCCTCGGTCGTGGTAGCGGGCGGTGTCGATTGCAGCACGTTCATGGTGTACAAACGCCCTGGCATGAAGCGTTGCTGCCAATTCCCCAATTCCTCACGGTCGGCAGGCCATGAGAACGCCGGGCCTTTGTCCTTGCGCTCGCACAGCAGCACATCGTCCAGATCGAGTTGATCCAGCAGATAGGGCGAATGCGTGGTGGTGACGATTTGCGTGCGACCGGAGGACGTAGCGGCCTTGAGCAGATCCACGACCAAGCCGATCGTGCGCGGGTCAAGACCGTTTTCGATTTCCTCGATAAAGATCACCGGTGGCGGGTCGGGGTCGAGCAAGATGGCAATCAACGGCAAGGCGCGTAGCGAGCCGGTGGACATCAGCCAGCCGGGAATCTCGTAGTGCTTTTCCAGCAGTTGCAGATAGCCGCGCTGGATGACGCCGGTGTCCAGCATCTTGGGCTGTACTTCGATGGCATAAGGCAGAACGTAGCGCATCGCCAGCGTGATTTCTTCGTAGGCCGATGCAGAACGCTTGCGCAGGTCAATCAGGTATTCGGCCACGTTTGCGCCATCGGCGGCCAGCCGAATCCGGCCTCCGCTGCGGCGCGTGGGCTGCAAAGCGCCGATCTGCACCGGGTTCAGACGCAGGAAGGCAATGCCACGCAAAGCTTCAGCCACGTAGGCGATGGACTGATCCAGCGCCAGCATGGAGCGCCCTTCAGGGAACGCTGGCTGACGGTTTAGGACATCCTTGCCCAGCGTGATGCGCTCGTTCTGGATATAGACGATGTTGCCCTGGTCGCGGCTGTTCACGGCCATTTCCAGCCGTAGGGGAAGTTTTTCGCGCTTGAAGGCCAGCGTAAAGCGCATCGGGTTGTATTGGCGCGAAGGGTCGGCCGCCGCCGCGCCGGTCATGGCGTGTTGTACGGATTTGTGGCGGATATGCTCGAAGCCGCTCCAGTCTTCCAGCGCGGCGTCCAGCCCGCCCAGGACGATCTTGCGATAGGTTTCCACCGCCTCCAGCAGGCTGGACTTACCGCTGCCGTTGCTGCCGATGATGGCGGTGAGCGGCTTGAGCCGGATGTTGCCGCTTTTTTGCAGCGACTTGAAGTTTTCAACCGCGATGGATTGCAGGCGCAAGGCGGGCATGGTATTCATTGGATGGCTCCTTGCGCCACTTTGCGGTAGGCGTTGTAGGCATCGACCTTGACGGCTTCGGGCACCAGCGGGAAGGTGCCGAGGATGTGCAGGAATTCTTCGTCGGTCAAGCCGTAGAGGTGGGCGACAAGACCGTCGATTTCGGCGCGCAGTTTGGCGCGGGCGGCGGGATCGGCAACGCCGTCGCGGTGGTCGCGCAGACCGATTTCCTTGGCCAAAACATCGAACTCCGGCGTGGTGCAACTCAGTTTGGCTGCGCGTGTGACCACGGCAGTAAACCGCTTGTCGTTGTCGGCAATGCGTGGCAACGGCGAGTTGTACACGAAGAAGAATGAAACATGCGCGGTGACGCTGTTTCGCAATATCCAATCGAAGACGTAGCTGTTGAATGCCGCTTCCAGATACAGGCGTTGCGGGTTGCTGACCTGTGTGTATGGCTGGTATTCGCCGTCATTGATGCTGTCGAACCAGACCCGTTCCAGACTGACGGTATGCGGGCAGAAGCGACCGGGCGGCAAAACGCATGAAATCATGGTGCGTTCATCGGTGTTTCGTGCAACATCGCGGAATGCCAAACGGTAGCTTTGGTAATCCAGCGGGATTTTCTTTTCGATTTTCTGCAGCTTGGACGGTGTTAGTTCCGGGTGCTCGCGGCGCAGGGCTTTCAGCCGCGTCTCCAACAGACTTTCTTTTGCCGTTCCCTCTTCCAGCCAGTAGCGCGGTTGACCGAAATCGGCATTGAACTGATGGAACCACTTGCCTTCCCACAAGGGTAGGTGGCCTTCTGCCTTGACTGTCGTGAATAACTTGCTGTCATTGGTCATGTGGAACTCGTTGGATAGCGTCAACTTCCAACTGCCATCCACGCACTCGCCAATCAAGGGCTGACGGAACGTCTTCTCGGCAATTTTCACATCAAGCGCACTCACGAACTCCATCAATGAATGTGAATCTGGCGACAGGCGCTTGATGAGTGCTACATCCAGCCACAGCGCGCCTTCATCAGGAAAGCGGTCGAGTTCGGCCACATCCAGCCGCATGAAGGCTGCGGGGAATTTCTGCGTGCCGAGTTCGCCCGTGCGCGTGGGTGCGAGCAGGTCGTCCGGCGGCGCGCTGGCATTGCGTTCGCCCGGCTGTTGCAGGCGCGGCGCGGCGATTTTCTCGAAGGTCAGTACCACGAACTTGAAGCGGCTATCCACGCCCTCGAAGATCGTCTTGCGGTTCTCGAAACCGAAAAGACCCTGGATGCGGGTCTGTGTGAACAGCAGGTCGCGCAGGCCGGTCGCGCCCAGGTCGGTATAGATGCCGCTGGGAATCACGATGCCGCATTGCCCGCCTGCACGCAGCAGGTGATGGCAGCGTTCCAGAAACAGCTTATAGAGGTTGATGTCCGAGCCGGTTTTCTTGCCGTTGACGGTGGCGCTCTGGTACGCATATTCGGGCGCGGCGCGGAACCACGCGCTGACGTGCGGGAAGCGGCTTTCGTATTCCAGCCACGTATCGCGCACGTCCTTGTTTTTCAGCAGTTTGGTTTGCTCTTTCTCGAACTCCTTGATGGTCATCTTGTTCTTGCTGACCAGTTGCGAATGGTCGGCGAAGAACTCCTTGGCCTGCGGCTTGAACACTTCCCACGGCGGATTGGTCAGCACGATGTCGAAACCGCCGCGCTTTTGCATCACCTCGTCGAAAGCATAGCCCCAGTGCAGCGGATGCAGGGTGTCGATGTCGGCGCGTGTGATGCGGCGCTTCTTGGGCTTGCCCAAGTCGCTTTTCTTCTCGTCCCAAGTGGCCTGATCGAACTTGACGCCTTTGGCCTCGAACTGGTCGCGCAGCAGTTCGTTCATCACGCCGATCGCCTCGCTCATCGCCGTGTCGATGTCGTCGCGGATGGAGCGCAGGTCGACGTCTTTGCCGAAGTCCTGTGTCGTGTGCCGGTAGATGTCCAGCTTGCGGTTCTTTTCTTCCAGCAGCCTACGGAACGGCAGCTTGAACAGGTCGTCCTGCTTCTGGTTGAACTCGTGTTCATCCACCCGCATCAATCCGATCAGCGAATTACCGGGCAGGATATTGAAGTCGATGTTCGGCAGCGGCTCCAGTTCGCCCACCTTGCGCACCGACGAGACCATGCTCAGGAACAGGCGCAGCTTGGCGATTTCGCAAGCCTCTTCCATGATGTCCACGCCGTACAGATTGTCGGTGACGATGCGGCGCTTGACCCAATAGCCGACACTGGCGTGTTCCTTCTGGATTTTTTGCAGCCAGTGCTTCAATTCGGCGCTGGCACCCAGTTCCGCGCGCCCGACCACGGCGTAGTAGATGTTGATCAGTGATTTGAGCGCGGCCACCAGAAACGCGCCGGAGCCGACCGCCGGGTCGAGCACGGTGATCGAAGGTAGCACTTTGTCCACCAGTTTCAGCGCGGTGCGCGCATCCATCTTCGCCAGCAGGTCGGGCACCGAATCGAATTTCACTTCCGGCAGATGCAGTTCCGGGATGGCGGGCTGATTGATGCGCTCCAGCACCAGCGCGTGGATGCTGCGGTCGGCCAGGTACGAGGTGATTTCCGGTCGCGTGTAATACGCGCCAAAAGCTTTCTGGTTGATGTATTTCTCGAAGATGTAGCCGAGAACATCCGGGTTGATTTCTTCGGCGTTGCCGCCCGGCGTGTCGTCCAGATGCCAGGTGAACTTGCCAAACACGGCAAACACGCCCTCGAAGGCGGCATCAGGAATCTTCAGCGTGCGGCCCAGCCGACGCAGGTGCTGGGCATCCAGTTCCAGCTTGTGTGGCAGGAACAGGCCGCCGTTGAGGTAGGGAATGGCTCCGGTGAGTTTTTTCACCGCGCCGCTACGGTCGTCCGCAGGTTTGGCGAACGCCTCGAAGAACAGCGCATCGAGGAACTCGCCGAAGAACTTGTCCTTGCCGCGCTGTTTCGATTCCGCCAACCGCTTCGGCAGGTAGTCGAAATCGCCATCCGCAAGAAAGCTCTTCTTTTGGAGGAACCAGACGAACATCAGGCGGTTCAGCACCACCGAGGCATACCAGCGGCGGTCGCGCTCGTCGTCGATGCCTTCGATGCTTTCCAGCAGACCGAGGTGCTGTTCTTGATACTCCTTGAAGAACTTCTTGGTGGTCTTCTCGACATCCAGCGCGCTTTCCATGCGCCGCGCGACTTCCAGCACGGGGATGCGCCCGCTGGCGTCCAGTTCCGACAGTTCCACCACCATCGCCTGCAATTTGGAGGCGAACAAATCCACCGGCTGGCCACGGAAGTATTCGTGGCGGCGCGGGGTGAGCTTGGGCTTGCCGGTGTCCGCGTCCTTGCCGCGCTTGACCCAGTACCACAGGCTTTGCGCGGGCTTGTCTTTCGCATCGGTGAAGATCAGCAGGTTTTCGTGGTGGCGCTTGGCGACTTCGCGCCAGACCTTGTTGCGCAGCGCCTCGTCCGGCCAGCCGCCCTCGGCCACGATGTGCAGCACGGCCACGCCCGACAATTCGGCCACGCTGCGTTGCTGGAAGGCCGTCTCGCCAACCGAGTTGGCTTCCCAGTTGCGTTGCGCGGGGCGATTCCATCCGAGTACGTCCACGAACAGCGGCTCGAACTCGAATTGGCCCAGGTATTGCTGGAATTTGCGGAAATCGAAAGCCATTGCTTCAACGCTCCTCGACCAGGCCCATGGAACAGACAATGCGCGGTTCGCGCAGGGCTGCGTCGTCGTCGCTGTAAGTCAGGCGATCTTCTTCGCGCAGGCTTTTCACCGCTTCGGCCAGTTCCTGGTCGTTCACGCCGCTACGCATCAGGCGGTTGATCACATCGGCGGCGGTTTCCAGCAGCGGGTGCCGGTAGATGTCGTCCAGCGCGCGTTCCAGTTCGGCATCGGCGAACAGCGTCTTGGCCAGTTCGGAGGCGTAGTGTTTCAGCCGGTCGTAGGCGCGGCGGCGCGGCGCGGACGGACGGCCCAGCCCGCCGCCCACGGAGCGATCCTGCACCACGGCCAGTTCCAGTCCCTTCGCCACCAGTTTGTGGTGGTTTTCCGCGCGCGGCACCGCAGGCGTGTTCGGCGCGCATTCGGCAGCGCGCAGGATGGCGTACTGCGATTCGGTCACGGATTCGTCGCGTGGACTGATCCACGCCAGATGGTCGTTGCCTTCCGGCGACTTCACATAGGTCAGCACGCCACCCTGCGCTGCGCGCGTCCCCAGTGAAGCCAGCCGTTCGGAATTGAGGGTGAAGTTGCGCGCCGAATACACCACCGAGGGCAGGGCTTCGACCGCGCGCGCCAGTTCTTCGTTACCGTGGGTCGCGTCCTTCCACACCTGCCACGCATACGAGGCGAGATCGACCTCGTCATCGGTGTCGTCCAGCACGCCGGACTTCTCGGTATAGATGTCGCGGATGGCCTGCACGTCGTCGTCCTCGAAGAAAGTTTCGTCAGTGCCCACGACTTCGGCGTTTTCGTTCAGGCGCTGCTGGATGCGCGCGCGCAGGCGGATCAGGCGCTCGACGCCTTCGGCGGGCATGAATGAGTAGCAATGGATGTCTTCCGCCAACTGGCCGATGCGATCCACGCGGCCGACGCGCTGGATCAGGCGGATGATGGCCCACGGCAGGTCGTAGTTGACCACCACGTTGCAGTCTTGCAGGTTCTGGCCTTCGGAAAGCACATCGGTACAGACCAGCACGCGCAATTCATCTTCCTTGCGCACTTTGGTACGGTTGGATTTGGGCGAGAACCGGCAAGCCAGCGCATAGGGGTCGCCGCTTGCGCCGGTGGCGGCGGCGAGATGGGTGACACCCGCCTTGCGCAGTTCGCGCGCCAGATAGCGTGCGGTGTCTGCAAACTGTGTGAACACCAGCACCTTGTTCTTGCCGTGCTTTTTGCTGGCAAGGGTCAGAAGCACCTGCAACTTCTGGTCGTTCGCCGCTTGCCAGTCGCCGTGCTGCTTCAACAGCACGCGCAGGGCCTGCGTGTCTTCGTACAGGTGTTTGTCCAGTTCCGGCAGGAACAGGCGCGGCGCAATCCACTTGAAGCGTTTCTTGAATTGCCCTGCGTATTGCGCATAGACCGCCTTGGCCTTGGCATTTCCGCCGCCGTCCGTGGGTTCTTCGACTTCCTCGATCACGCCGTCCAGCAAATCTTCCGGGTCGCCTTCCAAGCCTTCGGCATCCTCGTCGATGCGATCCGAATCGAGGATGCCGGGGTCTTGCACGCCCAGCGGCAGGTCGAGGCCATTTTCGATGGCATGCAGGTAAACCTCGTTGCGCAGGATGTGGCGCTCGATCGACAGCAGGAACGCATCGCCACTGGATTCGAGCCGCTTGAACAGATTGGTGCGACAGAAGCCCATCAGGCGCTTGCCGGCACGTCCCAGATTGTCGATGAGACGGGTTTCCGCCGCTGTCGCGCTTTTCGCCGCTTTCGGATCGACGTAATTGCCCAAGCCGTAGCGCGGCACATGCAGGCGGTTGATCACGTCCACCACGTCGTCGGAATACAGCTTGGCATAGCGGTCGGCAGGATCGGATTCGTCGATGCCGAAAGTGAGCGAGTGCGGTTGACGTACCGGAAAATAGCGTTTCTCGCCATCGGCTGCGGCGATGTACTTGCGTCCACGTCCGTCGGTTTCGGTGTAGTGCCCCTGAATGAAGCTGCGCGTGCGGCGCACCATGTACAGGCGAATCAGTTCGCGCCAGTCGTCGAACTCGTCGCTCTTCTCGATGGCGACGATGGAATTCGCCTTGCACTGCCAGCGGCGCTCGAACTCGTCTTCGGTGAAGTTGTTGCGGCGCATGTAGTGTTCTGGGCGAATACCAATGTTGGTTTTTTCATCGATGAACAGCCGCAACTGACTGGACAGATCGGTCTTGGTCTTGTTATACGGCGTGGCCGACAGCAGGATGACGCGCGAATCGTATTCGCGGATGTATTCGGCGATGGCTTTGTAGCGGCGGCCCTCGCGGTTACGCAGGTTGTGGCTTTCGTCGATCAGCACCAGCCGGTGGGCGCGGAACTCCTTCGGATCGGACAATTTCTTCGTGACCTGCGAGATCGGCAGCACCTGCCCGCGCAGGCCGTATTCGCTGCGGTAGTGCTGCCACATCGGCTCCAGGTTCTTGGGGCAGATGATCAGGGTTTCGTACCCGAGGTCGTCCTCGAACATGCGCGCCAGCGCGGTGGCCATCATGGTCTTGCCGAGGCCGACCACATCGCCGATTAGCACGCCGCCACGTCGGTGCAAATGGCGCGCGGCGATCTTGACCGCGCTTTTCTGGAACTCAAACAACTCTTGCTCGAAACGCGCTGGCAAGCGGAACTGGCTCAGGCCCGCGCGCGCCTCGGTGCTGAGGTGGTAGGCCATGTTCAGATAAATCTGGTACGGCGGCACCAGTTCACTGCGCGCCCAACTGGTTTCGATAATTTCGGCAAGATCGTTCGAGACATCAATGGCCCAGCGTTCGTTCCAGCGATCTTCGAACCATTTCGCCAGCCGCTGGCAGCCGTGGTGCTCCAGCACATCGACATTCAGTTCGCCCTGCTTGGACAAACCCTGCAAGGTCAGGTTGCTGCTGCCGACGAAGCCGGTGATGGGATTGTTGGCATCGTCGCGGAACAGCAAATAGAGCTTGGCGTGCAGCGAATAAGGCAGGAACAGCTTCACCGCCACTTGGCCTGCGCGCAATTGGGCGGCAAGCCTGCGCAAACCTTCTTCATCGCGCCCGGTCGGAATGCCCAAGGTGATTTGTTCGCGCAGTTGCGCCGCGAACTGGGTTTGCAGCCGCTTGGCCTGCGCGTTGTCCAGACCGCCATCTTCGGAAGCTGCGCGGTAGAGGTCGCGGACTTCGTCGTGGGAAGGGCGCTGCATGCCGATCAGAACGCGGCATTGCTGGCCTTGTTCGGGAATCCACGGCTGGATCAAGTCGTCGATGGATTGCCAGCCGCGCAGGTTGAAATAGCCAACACAGAAATCCGCGCGCTTGGATGTCGTGAGGGTTGCCCGCAGGGTGGGCAGTAACTCGTCCTGAATGTTGTCGAAAATTCTTGGCATTACGCTCACTTGGCCGACGTTTTTTATCTGGCCGGGAATTCTCGTTGGCACTACCGGCACATACCTATTTCAGTCGCCTTGAACTTCCACAGCCATCCGACGCGATGGGCGGGCAAGTGCTTGCGGTCGATCCATCGGTAAATGGAATCGCGCGTGACACCCAAATGTTCGGCGATCTGCTCCACAGACACCCACGGCTCGGTCATGACGTGCTCCATAGACAGAAGATTTGGCGGCACAAAGTCGTATTCAATCGGAAAGGCTCCAGTCTAACAGGTAATCGCCGAACCGGTACTTCTCTCGGACTTTTCCGCAAGATAGAGGATGAACTGGGACAGGAAGTCGTCGATAGCAGCTTGGAAGCGCTTGAAA
>BNUC01000089.1 GCA_025997075.1 Betaproteobacteria bacterium
CAAGGTGGTTTCCCGAGAACGGCACATGGTTGATCTGACCTTGCGCATCTGGCATGCCGTCACGACAACTGAACTTTTTTCCACTCTCCAGAAAATTATATTATCTATATATTAGACAACACTCTCATATTTTCACCCCTGAAAGCGCATCGACAGATCCAGCGCGCGCACGTCCTTGGTCAGGCTGCCGACCGAGATCCGGTCGACGCCGGTTTCGGCGATGGCTCGCACCGTTTCCAGGCTGACGTTGCCTGAAGCTTCCAGAACGGCTTTCCCGGAAGTGATCGCGACGGCCTCGCGCATCAGCTCAAGGCTCATGTTGTCGAGCAGGATCATGGTCGCGCCGGCGTCGAGCGCCTGCCGGAGTTCGTCGAGGTTTTCCACCTCGATCTGAATGAACTCGCAGCGGCCCGAATCCAGGGCGATTTTCCGGGCGGCCGACAGGGCCGCGGCAATGCTGCCGGCGGCCAGAATATGGTTTTCCTTGATCAGTATCGCGTCATGCAGACCGATGCGATGATTGCCGCCGCCGCCGCACAACACCGCGTATTTTTGCGCCAGACGCAGGCCGGGCAGGGTCTTTCGCGTATCGACGACCTGGGCTTTTGTGCCGGCCACCGCGTCGGCGTATTGCCGCACTTTGCTGGCGACGCCGGAGAGCATTTGCAGGAAGTTCAACGCGGTGCGTTCGGCGGTCAGCAGGGCGCGCGCCGGACCGGTAATTTCGCAGACTGGCTGATCGGGCGAGAGGCGTTCGCCATCCTGAACCCGCCAGACGATCTCTATCGCCGGGTCGAGTTTTCTGAAACACCGTTCGAACCAGGCCGATCCGCACAATACGGCGTGTTCGCGGGAAACGACGGTGGCGTGGGCGATGCGATCCGCCGGCACGAGCTGCGCCGTCAGGTCGCCGTCGCCGACGTCTTCGGTCAGCGCGGCGGCGACATTGCGTTCGATTTCGGTGTCGCTGAGATAATCAGGGAGTGATGGGGCAGGGCTATTCATGGAAGTGACAATGAAAATTGGACAGGGAGAGGAATTTTAGAGTGTTTTACGTTTTAGTACAGATTAGAGCTTGCCATGAGACCGTTACTCAGAACGCGACGAGCAGCGCATATTCCGCTTCGCGCAGCAGCGGCAGGGCGCGGGCTACGGCGTTTTCCGTGGTTTCGTTGCCCATCGGCAGGCTGATGCTGATGGCGCCGGCCACATCGCCCGCATGCGTGCGCACAGGGACGGCGACTCCCCGGACGCGTTGTGCGAGCTGTTGTTCCAGCAAAGCGTAGCCGTTGGTGCGCGCGCTGTCGATCAGTTGCCGGACGGCTTCCTCGGTGGTGGCGGTAAACGGGGAATAGGCGACGAATTTGCGCCCGACGAGCCATTTGTCCACTTCTTCGTCGGTGTAGGTGGACAGAATGGCGATGCCGGCGGATGAGAGGTTCGCGGAGATTCTGGCGCCCAGAACGTAGCCGACGTTCTGCACCAGATTGGAACCGTCGCGCGCGACGTAGACGATGTCGTTTTCGTCCATGACCGCAAAATAGGCCGCGCCGCCGAGCGCCAGACTGAGTTTTTGCAAATGGGGCTGGACGGCGCGAGGCAGGCGGGAGGAATCGAAATAAGACCAGCCCAGGCGCAGAACCTTGGGCGTCAGCCAGAAGAGGTGGCCGTCGCTTTCGACATAACCGAGGTGTTCCAGGGTGCGCAGGTATCGCCGCGTGGCGGTGCGCGTGATGCCCGTGCGGCGGGCTGCGGTCGATGCCGTCAGCCGGGGATGGGTGTCGTTGAAGGCCTCGATGATTTGCAGGCCTTTCTCCAGACCGGCGATCCAGTCCTTTTTATTGAGCGGGGTTTTTTTGCTGATCATGGTTTGTCGATTCGGCGCGATTATCAAACGACATGGTGCGATTATCGCGCTAGAAGCCTCTAACGGTCAATCACACAAAATCGATACGAAATCGCGGAAAGCCATGTGCCCCATGCGGAATGAGGTAGCCGCACGGCTCACGATGAAATGGCGAGTTGATTCCAAAAACGCAAAATCATGTGAGGATTCATTGTTTGCGGCAAAGGTAAAAAGCCTGTAAAAATCAAATATCAGATGCTAAGAACTAACCCCAAAACCCGCCATTCAGTTTTGATTCCTGATACCCGGCATCTGATACCTGATTCCAAGTGTTGCCGCGCTTTTCGCGCAGAATGATGCGAATAAATCAGCACTTTCCTGACCCTCTTTATTTTGAGTCTGCAAAGTTGAAGCCAAACTTTTTCAACCGGTCGCGTACCCTACTCTCATCACGCCGTCATTCCCGCGAAGGCGGGAATGACGGCGGGAGATCAATTTATGGCGGAATGGCTATAACTAACGGTGCGCCAACTATAAAGCGAAATATTTCTTCTAAAAAATTTCAGACCAACAACTTTAACAGAGAGGTGTCCAATGGAAATCGTTCTCAAACTTAACTTGATGCAGACTTTTGGTTTGTCTGTTCTGGTTCTGCTTTTCGGTAAATTCATGGTCTCCAGAATTGAATTCCTGTCTAAATTCTGTATTCCCGCGCCAGTGGTCGGCGGTCTCGTTTTTTCTCTTCTCACCTTGGCCGGGCATGAAACAGGAGTCTTGAATCTCACAATGGATATGACCCTGAAAGGTTTTTTCATGGTCTGCTTTTTTACTACCGTGGGTTTTGGCGCCAGCATGAGCATCCTCAAAAAAGGCGGACCGGCGATCTTTCTTTTCCTGGCGGTCGCTTCGGTTCTATGTGTTCTGCAAGACGTTGTCGGCGTGGGGGTTGCGAAACTGATGGGAGAAAGTCCTCTGCTGGGCCTTGCCGCAGGTTCCATTCCCATGACCGGCGGACATGGAACCTCCGGCGCGTTTGGCCCGTTGCTGGAGGAGGCCGGACTGGTTGGCGGTACCACCATCGCCATTGCCGCCGCTACCTTTGGCCTGGTTTCGGGCAGCCTCATCGGTGGGCCGACCGCGAAGTACATCATTGAAAAATACAAGATTCACGGCCCCGGTCATGACCGTCCGACCAGCGAGACAGCCGAGGAGTTGCTGGGAGCGAAATCTACGCTGCTGAACAACGATCATATGGCTACCGGGTTTTTCCAGATTGCCGTTGCCGCCGGGATCGGCAGCGTGGTGTCCATCGGGATCAAAAAAATGGGCGTCACCCTGCCGGACTATGTGGGAGCCATGTTGGTCGCCTCGCTTTTGCGTAACGTTTTTTGCAAGGACGGCACCAAAACAGAAATTCGTCTGCATGAAATTCACTCTCTGGGAGAAATTTTTCTGGGGGTTTTTCTGGCGATGGCTCTGATGGATATGCGCCTCTGGGAACTCTATGACCTGGCGATTCCGCTGATGACCATCCTTGGCGCACAGGTTGCGATGGTGTTTTTCTTTGCGGTGTATGTCACCTATCGCTTTTCGGGTAAAGACTACGACGCGGCCGTTCTCGCGGCGGGACATTGCGGTTTTGGCTTGGGCGCGACGCCTAACGGCGTGGCCAATATGACCGCCGTTGTCCAGAAATACGGCCCTTCTCCCAAAGCGTTTTTTGTTTTGCCCATTGTGGGCGGATTGTTCATCGATGTGGTCAATACCATGATAATCACCTTATTCCTGAACTTCTTTCTGCCTCCGATTCCAGGATATAACTCGTAAGCGGCAAAGTGGACTCCGGTTCCAGGAAAATTTTGAAGGCAAAACGAAGGGATTTTCTGGCGATGAATTCTGTATTTCCGGCTTTTTGTCTATTTTTTACCATTTGTTTTTTCACTGATATTTTTGAAACAAGGAGAAATGAAACATGACTACACCATCATCCAGGATCGTTTGGACCAAAATCGACGAGGCGCCCGCGCTGGCGACCTACTCATTCCTGCCGATTGTCCAGGCCTTTACCAAAGGGACGGGCGTTGCGGTCGAAACGAGCGACATCTCGTTGACCAGCCGCGTTATCTCGACCTTTCCGGAGCGTTTGACCGAGGCCCAGCGCATTCCGGACAATCTGGCGCAACTGGGCGAACTGACGCTTCATCCCGAGGCCAACATCATCAAGCTGCCGAACATCAGCGCCTCGGTGCCGCAACTCAAGGAAGTCATCAAGGAATTGCAGGGCAAGGGCTATAAGCTGCCCGATTACCCGGAAAATCCGCAGACCGAGGAAGAAAAGGAAATCAATGCGCGTTATTCCAGGGTGCTCGGTTCCGCGGTCAATCCGGTGCTGCGCGAGGGCAATTCGGACCGTCGCGCGCCACTCTCGGTGAAAAATTTCGCCAAAAAGAATCCGCACAAGCTCGGCCCCTGGTCGGAGGATTCCAAGGCGCGCGTCGTCTTCATGTCCGAAGGCGACTTCTACGGCAACGAGAAATCCGTCGTCATGGATGCGGCCGATGAACTCAAAATCGAACTCGTGGAGCCGAATGGCGCGGTCAAGACGCTCAAGGACAAGCTGAAAGTCGCCGCCGGCGAAATCGTCGATGGCACCTTCATGAGCAGGAAGGCTTTGCGCAAGTTCTATGCCGAACAGATTGAAACGGCCAAAAAGGAAGGGCTGCTGCTGTCCCTGCACCTCAAGGCGACGATGATGAAGGTCTCCGACCCGGTGCTGTTCGGCCATGCCGTCTCGGTCTTCTTCGAGGACGTATTCAGCAAGCATGCCGAGACTTTCAAACAGCTCGGCGTCAACCCGAACATGGGGCTGGGCGATCTGTACGCCAAAATTAAAACCTTGCCGGAAGCCAGGCAGGCCGAAATAGAAGCCGACATCCAGGCGGTCTATGCCAAACGCCCGGCGCTGGCGATGGTCGATTCGGCCAAGGGCGTGACCAATCTGCACGTGCCGAGCGACATCATCGTCGACGCCTCGATGCCGGTCGTCGTGCGCGATTCCGGCAAGATGTGGAACAAGGCAGGAGAGCTTCAGGAAACGCTGGCGATGGTGCCCGACCGCTGCTATTCGACCATGTATCAGGCAATGATCGAGGATTGCAAGAAGAACGGCGCTTACGATCCGGCGACCATGGGTTCGGTGCCGAACGTCGGTCTGATGGCGCAGAAGGCCGAGGAATACGGCTCGCATCCGACGACTTTCGTGATTCCCGCCGACGGCGTGGCGCGAGTGCTCAATGCCGCCGGAAAGACATTGATTGAGCATAAGGTCGAAGCGGGCGATATCTGGCGCATGTCCCGCGCCAAGGACATTCCGATTCAGGACTGGGTCAAGCTGGCGGTCAATCGCGCGCGCGCCACGGGCGCTCCGGCCGTGTTCTGGCTTGACAAGAATCGCGCGCATGACGCGCACGTCATCGCCAAGGTCGAAAAGTATCTCAAGAATCACGACACCCAGGGTCTGGAAATCAAAATCCTGACGCCGGTCGAGGCCATCAGGTATTCCGTGGAGCGCATCCGCAAGGGCCAGGACACCATTTCGGTTACCGGCAACGTGCTGCGCGATTATCTGACCGACCTGTTCCCCATCATCGAAATCGGCACCAGCGCCAAGATGCTTTCCATCGTTCCGCTGCTCGCCGGCGGCGGCCTGTTTGAAACCGGAGCGGGCGGCTCGGCGCCGAAGCATGTGCAGCAGTTCCTCAAGGAAGGTTATCTGCGCTGGGATTCGCTGGGCGAGTTCTCCGCTCTGGGCGCGTCGCTGGAACATCTGGCGGTCAATTTCAAGAACCCGAAGGCGCAGGTGCTGGCGGATGCCTTGGACGTGGCCATCGCCAAGTTCCTCGACAACAACAAGTCGCCGGCGCGCAAGGTAGGCGAAATCGATAATCGCGGCAGCCACTTTTATCTGACCCTCTACTGGGCCGAGGCGCTGGCCGCACAGGACAAGGACGCGGAACTGAAGGCGCGCTTTGCTCCGGTAGCCAAGGCCTTGCAGGAAAACGAAGCGAAGATCAGCGCGGAACTGATCGGCGCGCAGGGCCAAGCGGTGGATATCGGCGGCTACTATCTGCCGGATTTCGACAAGGCTTCCAAAGCCATGCGTCCGAGCGCCACCCTGAACGCCATCATCGACGCGCTCTAGGATACTCCCGGTGCAACACGCTGCCATTCTTTGATATGCAGGGGCGGTTCGCGAACCGCCCCTTCGCGGGAATGACTCGAAAATATTCTAATTCATCTGAAATCAGGAGAAAAAATGGAAATCGTCAAGAAAGGGACGGCCGGAACCATGCAGTCGAGCGACCTCATGGTATTTGTCGAGCCTGCCGACAGTCTGAAGATTGAAATCGAATCGACTGTCATCAAGCAATTCGGTTATCTGATCAACGCCAAGGTCGATGAGGTGCTCACCAAGAACGGCGTCACCGCCGGCCTTATCCGTCTGACGGATCGCGGCGCTCTGGACTACGCCATCGAAGCGCGTATCGAAACCGCGCTGCAACGCGCCAGCGCAGCGTAAGGAATTGTAAGGAATTGTAAGGGATTAAAAATTTTATATTTGAAGGAGTAACCATGGCAGATTCTCAACTGCGCCGGACGATGCTCTACGTTCCGGGCAACATGCCGTCCATGCTGCAAAATGTGCCCTTGTTCAAATGCGATTCGGTGATCATCGACCTTGAGGATGCGGTTAACTACGCCGAGAAGGATGCGGCGCGCAATCTGGTCCGCCGTTTCCTGCAAAGCTGGAAGGTGCGCGACAAGGAATTGCTGGTGCGGATCAATCCGCTCTATACGAAGTGGGGGCACGATGACCTGAAAGCGATCCTTCCGGAGATGCCGGACGCGATTCGCTTTCCGATGTGCGAAACGGCCGAACTGGCCCTGGAGCTGGATGCCGAGCTGGCCAAATATGAAAGCGCGAACGGGCTGGAAATAGGACATTTCGGTATTTTGCCGTCCATCGAAACCGTCAAGAGCGTGCTCAACGCCTACGCCATCGCCACGTCCACCAAGCGTATTTACGCCTTGGCCTTCGGCGCGGAGGACTATACCGCGAGCATGGGCATTGCCCGGACGAATTCCGGCGAAGACCTGATGCACCCGCGCATGATGATTGTCATGGCGGCCCGGGCGGCCGGCATTCAGGCCATCGATACGGTTTTCTCGGATATCAACGACATGGAAGGTTTGCGCAAGGAAACCGAACTCGTAAAAAGGCTCGGTTATTCCGGGAAGAGCCTGGTCAATCCGCGTCAGATCGATATTATTCACGAGGCGTTCGCGCCCAGGCAGGCGGATATCGATTATGCCCTGGAGGTGGTAGAAGCAATCAAACAGGCGCAGCAATTGGGTACCGGCGTCATTTCGCTCAAGGGCAAGATGGTCGATGCGCCTATCGTCAAGCGCGCCATCAATACCTTGCAGTTAGCCTATGCGCAAGGCCTGGTCGATACCCCGGTTGATGAGGAGATTCTCAATGGTTAAGAATAGTCTGGGACGCGAGATTCCCGAAAGCTTTAACGGAAAGGCCTATATCCCTTACAAGGACCCGCATTCCATCGTGCCGGAAACTTTCCACATTCAGCGCGCTTCGCGCATACTCAAGCGCAATTACAGCGGCAGCAGCAAGGTGGTCGGCGGCTTGCGCGAGGCGATCATTGCCTCCGGTCTGAAAGACGGCATGACGATCTCGACGCACCATCACCTGCGTAACGGCGATCGTCTGCTGAACGATCTGGTCAAGGAAATCGATGCGCTGGGCATCCGCGACATCCGCATCGCATCGAGTTCCATACACATTGTTCATGCAGAATTGATTCCCTATATCCGCAAGGGCGTGATCACGGCGCTGGAGTGTGGCGTCAATGGCCCGATCGGCGAACAGATTTCCAAAGGCGAACTGGAATGCCCGATCGTCGTGCGTTCCCACGGCGGCCGTGCCCGTTCGGTAATTTCGGGTGAAGTGCCCATCGATGTCGCCTTCCTGGCGGCGCCGTATTGCGATGAATACGGCAATTTCAACGGTTTTTACGGGCCGTCCGCCTGCGGCAGTCTGGGTTACGCGATGGTCGACGCTCAATACGCGCGCAAGGTCGTCGCCGTGACCGATAATCTGGTTCCCTTCCCGGCGCTGCCGTTTACCATCGCGCAAAACATCGTGGATATTGTGGCGACGGTCGATTCGCTGGGCGATCCGAAAAAAATCGTTTCCTCGACGACCAAGCTGACCAAGGACCCGATGGGCCTGCAAATCGCCAAGTACGCCGCGATGGTCATCGATGCCTCGGGCTACCTGAAAAACGGCTTTTCCTTCCAGACGGGTACCGGCGGCATTTCGCTGGCCGTCGCCGGCCATGTCCGCGACATGATGCGCGAGCGGAAAATCAAAGGCAGCTTCGGTTGCGGCGGCATTACCGGCTTTTTCGTCGACATGCTCGACGAGGGGCTTTTCGAAGGTTTGTTTGACGTGCAGTGCTTCGACCTCAAGGCGGTCGAGTCCATCGGACGCAACCGCAAGCACCAGGAAATGTCGGCCGGCCTTTACGCCAACCCGTTCAACATGGGCGCCGTGGTCAATCGTCTGGATTGCGCCATCCTCTCCGCGACCGAAATCGATGTGAACTTCAATGTAAACGTCAATACGGAGTCTTCCGGTCTGCTGTTGCACAATACGGGCGGGCACTGTGACGTCGCCAACGGCGCGAAGATATCGATCATCGTTTGTCCTTCGATCCGCGGCCGTCTGCCGATGGTGCGCGACGAAGTGACGACGATCACGACGCCGGGAGAAACGGTCGGCGTGGTCATCACCGAACGCGGCATCGCGGTGAACAACCACTTGCCGGAACTCAAGGCGGAACTCATCCGCCGCCGCGCGCCGGTCAAGGACATTCATCAACTGCGCGACGAAATCTACGCGGTGACCGGCGCTCCGAAGCCGGTGGAGTTTACCGACAAGGTCGTCGGCCTGATCGAATATCTGGATGGCACCATCATTGACACCGTTAGAACCGTTCGCGCTTGAAATACTGCGCGCCAGGGATGGCAGGCAGGAGGCTCTGCTTCAGGCATTGAACGCAGGGCATCCGGCGACGCTGTTCCTGTCGCTCAACATTCCGGGTAGAGAAAAAACGCCTCCAGGCGCGGAGGCGTTTTTTTTGTGGATGCTGGCGCGCGTCAACGCGGCATTTCCAGACGCGGTGAACTTGTCTTCGTCATTCAACGCATTCGATGCACTAGGGCCTTATCGCATTCTCGGGCTGGATAATGAGCCGCTTGCCGTCAAGCGGCAATGTATCGAACTCGAAACCGGGCATCCGTCGCAACCTTCGACTCGGCTCATCGATCTGGACGTCTACACGCCTGCCGGCGCGCAGATGGACCGTTCGTCGCTAGGACTGGCCGCGCGCTCCTGCCTGGTTTGCGAGCAGCGGGCGGTCGATTGCATCCGCACCCGGCGTCATGACATCGACGAAGTCATAACCAGAGTTCATGAACTCCTCGCGCCATTCAGAGCTTGAAAGTCTGGCGGCCGCCCTGGCGGCAGGGGCCATGAAGGAACTCCGGCTGACGCCCAAGCCGGGGCTCGTCGACCTGATGGACAACGGCTCGCACCCGGATTTGTCGATGCCGCTCATGGAGCAATCGGTCGGCATCGTGGCACGCTACCTTGAAGAAATCGTGGTCTCGCTCTCCGCGGACGAACCCTTCGTCCGCCAGAAAGAAATCGCCATTCGGGCCGAACGCCGGCTTTACACGGAACTCGGGACGAACACGCACAAGGGCTACATTTTTCTTTCCGGCATGCTGCTGATAGCACGCCATCATGCCGGCACATCCGGGGAGGGTGCGCTGCGCAAGGCGCTGTCGGCCATTTCGCGGTCGTTTTTCAGTACCGCCGGAGAACAGGATACCCACGGAGAATGGGCGCGGCGGCAGTTCAAGGGCGGCGGTATCGTGCGCGAAGCGGTTGATGCGTACCCGGCGCTGTTCGATGGCGCCTTACCGGTTTTCCGTCAGGCATTGGCGCGGCACGCGTGCGTGAGCACCGCTTCCTTCGCCATGATGGCGAAGCTGATGCAAACCATCGACGACACCACGACCCTGTATCGCGGCGGTGTCGAAGGGCTGGCGCGGGTCCGGCGGGATGGTCGGGCGCTGGAGCAACTCATCGCCGAAGGCGGAGATTACGTCGCTTTTCTGACGCAACTCAACCAGGATTACAAACGCCTCAACCTGACCATCGGTGGCGTGGCTGACATGCTGGGCATCGCCTTCGGCTGCCTGATTTTTGCAAACGAGATAAACGGGATACCGCCGGCCGGATAATTCCCCTCCTTTGGAGGGGGCAGGCGAAGCCTGACGGGGTGGTTAGCGGGAAATTGTGGACGAATACGGTTAATGCAGCGTGTACTTGCGGCCGCCGTGGTTGTTCCCGCCTTCGGGTGCTTGCGCGGCGGCGGAGGTGTGGCGTGAGAGCAGGCGCCAGCCGTTTGCCCCACGGATGAAGACGTTAGTGCTCAGCATCGGGCCGTGCGCCGACTGATCTTTTTGGAGATACAGCGTTTCAACGACGCTATGTACCGAGATCAGGGCGCTTTCCCAGCGCATTTTGCTGTGGACGCGCACGGAAAAGCGCGGATTGCACTCAAAAATGCTGCGCCAGCTCTCGCGGATGGCTGTGTGACCGTCCATGCGCTGACCGGTCGGGTGAATGCAGACAATCTCTTCGTCATCCGACCAGGTGGCCATCAGAGCCTCCGGGTCGGCTTGAGCGATCGCTTCGTAAAAGGCTTCCTCGGCATCTTCGGCCGTGGTGTAGAAAGGGATCATGGTGCTTCTCCGTCCGCGCGGGCGGCCAGACAGGCCTCCAGCACGCGTTGCGGGTTAAGTTTATTCAGGCAGTCAAGATGTCCGAGCGGGCATTCGCGTTTGAAACACGGGCTGCAATCGAGCTTGAGGCTGATGATCGTCGCCCGGTCAGACAGTGGCGGCGTAAAGCCGGGCGACGACGATCCGTATACTGCTACCAGCGGTTTACCCAGTGCGGCGGTGACGTGCATCAGGCCGGAGTCGTTGCAGACGATGAAATCGGCTGCGGCGATGAGATCGATGGCTTGCGCGAGCGTGGTTTCGCCACAGAAATTGCCCGGTTTCGCCTGCACGGCCAAACGGATGATGTCATCGCCCACCGACCGGTCCCTGGACGAGCCGAGTAGCCAGATGGCGTATCCGCGTTCGGCGAGATCGTCGGCCAGCGTGGCAAAATGACGCGCCGGCCAGCGCTTGGCCGGACCGTATTCGGCACCGGGACAAAACGCCGCGATGCGCTGCGGCCGTGCGATCCCGAGCGATCTCAGGGTTTCCGAGCGCTGTTCCACGCTTGACGCCAGGCGCGGCCGCTCGACGGGCCGCACAAGCGGCGAGCCGGGGGCTTGCGCGAGTTGGGCGAAGCGTTCGACCATCCGGGGCAGGGCGGTTTTATCCAGCGTGTGGCGTCGGTTGATCAGCCCATAGCGCGCTTCTCCGGTAAAACCGATGCGTTCGGAAATGCCGGCGAAGAACGGCAACAGCGCCGATTTCGCCGAATTGGGCAGGACATAAGCGCGCCGGTAGTTCCGCTGCGCCAGTTGCCGGCCAAGCTGGAAGCGCTTACCGAGGGAAAGTTCGCCGTGGGCAAAAGGGACTTCGATAATCTCGGCGATTTCCGGCATGCGACGCAGGACGGGCGCAACCCACGGCGGCGCCAGCGCGTCGAGCCGCAAGCCGGGAAAGGCTTGGTGCAGGCGCATGAACAAGGGCTGAGCCATGACGGCATCGCCGATCCACGCGGGAGCGACGATCAGCGCGCGAACTTCCGCCATGATCCGGACAGTTGCATGAATGCCATTGAAATAATGAATGACGCTTTCCTTGGAGCACGGTGGTCAATTTTCCTCCTCCCTTGTGGGGGAGGATGCCTCGAATTTTGGTAAAAGCGCAGGAGAGGAGGGCGGCAGTTCGGCGCGAAACAATGTTGGAACATGCTCAACCCTCCCCCTCTCCCCAGCCCTCCCCCACGAGGGGGGAGGGGGCATATGTGTGGTCTCCCGCCGGGGGAGAGGGAAAACAAGCGATGCTCATGACGAATATATATTCATGCGATTGCCCTGAATAATCCGGGATTTTAGCCGATTCCACCCGTCGGATGGCGGTAAAATGGGCGTTTTGCGGAACTCGTGGTCGTCATCATGGTTTGGAAACCCCATGTCACCGTCGCCGCCGTCGTCGAACGCGACGGCAAATTTTTGCTGGTCGAGGAAGAAACCGATGAAGGAATCCGGTTCAATCAGCCGGCCGGTCATCTGGAGTGCGGCGAGTCGCTGACCGACGCGGTCGTCCGCGAGGTGCTGGAGGAAACGGCGTATACCTTCGTGCCGCGTTTTCTGGTCGGCATCTATCACTGGCCTCATCCGCGCAAGGACATCACCTACCTGCGTTTTGCCTTCGGTGGTGAGGTCGTCGGGCATGAGCCTGAGCGCAAGCTCGATACAGGTATTCTCGGGGCGCGCTGGCTCTCACTCGACGAAATCCAGGCCAATGCCGATCGGCATCGCAGCCCGATGATTCTGCGCTGCATCGAAGACTGGCATGTCGGCAAGCGCTATCCTCTGGAACTGGTCACGTACTACGCATGATCGTGCGCTCCGCGTGTTTTTCGCGCCTTTCGTGCCCTTTGTTGGCGGTCGTGTTCTCTGCTGTGGCGATGTGCGGGGTTTCGGCGGTCAATGCGGAAGAACAGGTGTCGGTGTGCTTCAACTACAGTTGTGTGGCCCAGGCCGATGTGGTCTTCAGCGACGAGCAACTGGGTGAACTGGGGCACGGGCTGGGTCGCGCGCATACCCCGGTCGAGGAACGCGAGGCCATCGGTGAAGCTGTCGGCCGTCTGCTCGGGTGGGCCGGGCAGCAGTCGCCGATCTTCGCGGACCGGGGCGGCAACTACGCGGACGACGCCATCTATGGCCGGATGGATTGCATCGACCATTCGACGACCACGACGCGCCTGCTGCGCCTTCTGGAACGACGCGGTCTGTTGCGTTTCCATCGCGTGCTGGAACCGGTCAGGCGCTTGCGCTTTTTGGCGCTCCAGCATTATTCGGCGGTGGTTGAGGAAATAGGGCAGGGCGGTGTAGAAAGGAACGAGAGGGAAGATAGGGATGATGGTGGCGATGAAGCGCCTGCACGTTTTGTCGTGGATAGCTGGTTTTTCGACAATGGACATCCGGCGGTGGTGATGCTGCTGGACGCCTGGATGAGTGGGGAAGGTCCGAATGGCTATGATGAATGAGGGCAAGGGCAAAACGGTGGTCGTCGGTCTGTCCGGCGGCGTCGATTCGTCGGTGGCCGCGCTGTTGCTCAAACGGCAGGGCTGGAAGGTCATCGGCCTGTTCATGAAGAACTGGGAGGATGACGACGATGACGAATACTGCTCGTCGCGCCAGGACTTGATCGACGTGATGAGCGTAGCCGACGTGATCGGCATCGATGTCGAAGTGGTGAATTTCGCCAGAGAGTACCGCGAGCGCGTGTTCTCCATTTTTCTGGAAGAGTACCAGGCGGGGCGCACGCCGAACCCGGACGTGCTGTGCAATTCCGAAATCAAATTCAAGGCTTTCCTCGATCACGCCCTGCGCATGGGCGCCGAAAAGATCGCTACCGGCCACTATGCCGGCGTGCGGGAATCGAATGCCGGTGATGGCCGCTTCCAGTTGCTCAAGGCCGAGGACGGCACCAAGGACCAGAGCTACTTTCTGCACCGCCTGAACCAGCGGCAGTTGTCGAAGACGCTGTTCCCGCTGGCCGGTCTGTACAAGCGCGACGTGCGCAAAATGGCGGAAGAAGCCGGTCTGCACGTAGCGGTGAAAAAAGATTCCACGGGCATCTGCTTTATCGGCGAGCGGCCTTTCAAGGAGTTTCTGATGCGCTATCTGCCGCCGAAAAAGGGCGAAATCCGCTGTCTGGACGATGAGCGCCTGCTTGGCGAGCATGACGGGCTGACCTACCACACGCTCGGCCAGCGCAAGGGATTGTCGATCGGCGGCGTGAAAGGCGGCAAGGGCAGCGATACGGGCGATCACGAAGCCTGGTTCGTCGCCGGGAAGGACATGGCGCGCGACATTCTGTACGTGGTGCAGGGGCATGACCATCCGGCGCTGCTCTCGAATGAATTACGCGCCGACCAGCTTTCCTGGATCTCCGGCGATTGCGCGGAAGACCGTCCGCATACGCATTGGGTTTACGGAGCGAAGACGCGCTACCGGCAAGCCGACGCGCCCTGCGAGATCGAGCGTATCGACGCGGACGGCTGCCGGATTCGTTTTGCCGCGCCGCAATGGGCCGTGACGCCCGGACAATCGGTGGTGGTGTATGAGAGTCAGGTGTGTCTCGGCGGGGGCGTGATCCTTTGAACCTGAAAACCGCAGTTGACTACTCGTTATTTTGATTGAGGTGATCTGATGGCAGAGTTTTTTCGTTATCATCCAATATGAAAAGAAAATGCGTTTTTTTATACGATTTAAAATTCTCAGCGTCCTTAGAGCAGATTAACTTAACCTGGCTCATATCCATTGTTATTAGATCAACTTAACGTGTCAGATTTGATTCGCGCATCAATTTGTTAATTTGCTCTAACCTCAGCCTGCGTAGGGCGGAAAAGCGTAGCACCTTCCGCCGAATGTATTACGACAAATACGTCGCCCAATTCGGTGGATATAACGGCGATGAGCCGGGGACGTTCAGCCCTTCGGCGCTGTTTCCGCAAACGTCGGGCGTTGCATCAGCTTGTCGTTCAGGCGCGCGAGATTGGGGTATTCGCGCCAGTCGATTTCGGGAAAACGGAAAGTCAGGTAGCCGAGCGTGCAGCCGACGCAGATATCGGCGAGAGAAAAATGCGTCCCCGTACACCATGAGTTTTCGCCGAGCTGTTGCGTCATGTAGTCCAGGCCGCGGACGATTTTGTCTTTCTGGCGGGCGATCCACTCGGCGCTTTGTTTTGCCTTGGTGCGTTTCTTTTCAAGAAAGATCAGCGCGGCCGCGTCGCAAACGCCGTCGGCCAGTGCTTCCCAGCGCTTGACCTCGATACGCTCCCGGTTCGGCGAGGGTATCAGCTTGTTGTTCGGCGCCATGTGATCGAGATATTCGCTGATCACCCGCGAATCGAAAATCACCGCGCCGTCGTCGAGCACGAGAACCGGAATCTTGCCCAGCGGATTGATGTTGGAAACGTTCGATTCCGGCGTCCAGGGCGAATCGACCTCGAAACCACATTCGATTTTCTTTTCCAACAATACGACCCGTACCTTGCGGACAAACGGGCTGGTCAATGATCCGATGAGTTTCATGATTTCTGTGTGCGGGGCGATAAATTGACAAGCCCGTATCATACCACCGCTGATATTTGAAGCGTATCGCGGGCGAAGTCAGGGCTATTAACCCGGCAATTCAATAGATTCATTAAGCGGCATATTGAATTTTTGGGTGTTTGAAATAAGCCATAACCCGTTTGGGTTGAAGTTGCAATTTCTTCATGGCTCCCCGTACTTTTGACTCCAG
>BNUC01000090.1 GCA_025997075.1 Betaproteobacteria bacterium
ATTCAACCGCCGCCCCTGTATTTGCTGATCAACCGGATTCCGGCGATTTCCTCCAATGCCCGGCTGGTGCAACAAACGCTGAGGCTGATTTTTCGGGAACAGGCGGGGATACGGGTACTCGATACCGAAGTACCGGCCATCGAGGCTTTTCCGAGAGCGGCCACGCAAGGCTTGCCCGTTCACCGGGTGGAACACCGGCGTCCGGCAGGCCGTCAGGCACCCTCCGCGCGGGAGATCATGCGCGACTTCGCCAGTGAGCTTTGTCCGCAATGGCGGGAATGTTTCGGCCAGGTCACCGGCAAGAAAGTCCCGAGAGTGCCTCATGCCGAAGGCTCATGATCTGTGCCGCAGACCTCAACGCCTGCGACTGCTGATCGAACTGGCCTTACGCGAAGGTCAGTTTTTAATTGGTGTTGACAGCCCGGTCTTTACCAACCGGACGGCTTCATGTTTGTATTCCTGCGTGTAGCGCGCCGCTTTGCCTTGCTGTTCATGTGTTTCTCCTTGCCTCAGTTTAAACGCTCAGCAAGGGATGCGTTTTGCGGGGGCAAGGTCACTGTTGAACTCCAGGAAATTGTGTTTCATGCTAAATCAGGCATAATTTCCCAAGTTTCCCCTGCGTAAAACAAATCCAAGAGATCAAGATGACCTCGCAACACCTGAATGCCTACTTTGCCCGCAAGGCCATGAAAAAGCTCGATCTCAGTTCTGCGGTCAAGAAAAAAATTGACGAAGTTCTGCGCTTGATGGAAGACGCGCAGGATCAGCAGGTCAGGGTTTCCGACCTGTCCGCCGAGTTGTACCCGGAGCTTCCCGCCGAGAGTGCCGACCAGGCGCTGCAATATCTGGCGCAGCAAATCAACGAGCATGCCCAGGAGAAAGGGGTCGGGTTCGAGATGAAGATCACCTCTGGCAAAGGTACAACCAATCGTTTTATCTGGTTTGAGGGGGCGGTTCCTGCTCCGAATCCGGCGCATGTTGGCGACCTGAACGCTATCCCCGAACAGCAGATTTACGAAGCTCAGGGGATCATTCAGAAGCGTTTCAAGGTCGCGCTCTCGTTTCCGGGGGAATTTCGGGTAATAGTTGAGCGAATTGCTTCAGGATTGGCTGCTATTTATTCAAAAGATAATGTTTTATATGATTTCTTCCACCGTGCTGAGTTGGCGCGGCCCAACCTCGATACCTGGCTCCAGAGATTGTACAAGGATGAGTCCGAGCTGATTGTTGTGTTTATTTGCGCTGATTACGAGAACAAAGCATGGTGTGGTATTGAATGGAGAGCAATCCGGGAACTGATGAACCACAAGGAAGAATGTGACAGGATAATGTTTGTCAAATGCGGTGACGGTGAGGTTGGCGGTGTTTTTGGAACAGTTGATGGCTATATAGATGCGAACAAAGTCGGTATTGAGGAAATAATAGGGGATATTGAAAAACGTCATTCATCCCTGATGGGGAGCAGGGAAGCGGGTCAGAAATTCGGCGCAAATAATGCTGCCAATGCGGCGTCCAGAGCGAAGTTCCACGATCTGATCGCACTAAAGGGTTCCGTCCTGGATATTGAGGGTGCTCCCGATGACATGGAAAAAGACACCACTCTTGCCAGCACGGAAAAGAATGAGGATAACTCTGCCCGGCGTTCGGTGATAGAAACCCTGGAAACATGGGCGACACAAGCGGATGGCCCGCAGTTTTTCGCGTTGCTGGGGGAATACGGTATGGGAAAGACCATTGCCTGTCAGCGTCTGGCAAAGAAATTTCATGAACTGCGCCAGCAGAATGCGCTCATGCCGCTGGCGCTGTATTTCGATCTGCGCCTTGTGACGGGTCTGGACAAGCGTATGCCTACGCTGACGGAAACGCTGGAAGAGTGCATGGAGCGCGGCTGGGACGACCAGAACAGCGAAGCCCGCTATACACTTGAGCAGTTGTACGGTTTGGCTGAAACGCAAGCCACTGTTTTCATTCTGGATGGTCTGGATGAAGTGCTGGTAAAGCTCAACAGAGCAGATGGGCAAGTCTTTACCCATAATCTTCTGAAAATTGCTGAAGACATCGAAGCACGGCGCAAGGCCAAAAAAATACGCAATGCCTCTCCTGTAAAAATCCTTGTCTCGTGCCGGACGCATTTTTTCAGAACTTTGCGTGATCAAAAAAACCATTTCACCGGACAGGAACGCGGGCAGTTCGGGGCGAAGTCTTTTGTCTCCATGTTGCTCCTGCCCTTGAGCGAAAAACTGGTTGTCAGCTACCTGCAAAATGCTTTTCCTGAACTCGATGTTGATCGGACGATGGAAACCATCAGTTCGGTTCATAACCTTAAGGAACTGAGCCAACGTCCCATTACCCTGAAATTCATCGCCGAATACTTGCCGGAGATCGAAGCCGAACGTGCTACGGGCAAACCGGTACATGGCGTTACGCTCTATGAACGCATGGCGTTGCGCTGGCTGGAGCGTGATGAGGGCAAGCATCACATTCAGCCTGAGCACAAAATGCTGTTGGCGATGCATCTTGCCGCCTGGCTCTGGCGGGAAGGAAATGGCAGTCTGGATGCTGGCAGGCTGGAAAAATGGCTGCATGTTTGGCGGGCAAGTGACCCGTATCTGGCGTTGCGTTACCGTGATATTTCAGCCGATCAACTGGAGGAAGACCTGCGCACCGCCACTTTTTTAGTACGTGATGAGCAGCGGGAGGGTAAGAAAACGGTGAGCCGGTTCCGGTTTGCCCATACGTCTTTACTGGAATTTTTTCTGGCGAAATACCTGTTGACTGCGATCAAGGAAGCGGCGCCTGATCGTTGGCAAATGCAGACGCCCAGCCGGGAAACACTGGATTTTCTGGGGCAAATGCTGGCGGAAGAGGAAGAGGCTGCTGGTTTACGGAGAACCCTGAATGAATGGGGTAAAACTCGCCGCCCGCAGGTAAATGAGCTGATTCTGCATTACACCCTGTTGGCGCGTGAAAAAGGCTGGCCGCAGCCGATATTGCATGGTCTCGACTTGCAGGGGGCGGATTTTCAGGATTTTCATTTTGCGGGCAACCGGAAAGCGCCTCTGGATTTGACGGCCGTCAATTTCAGCGCGACCAATCTGCGGCGTTCCTGCTTTCAGGATGTCATCCTGAACAACGCTTGCTTTCAGGCGGCCGCGCTGACGCAAGCCGCTTTTTGGGATTGCCACGCCGAGCGCACAGTATGGCGTACAGCCGACTGTTCCGGCGCGAAATGGCATGATGTTTCCCTGGGCGAAAGTGATTGGAAAGAAGCGCAAGGCCACGCTCCGCAGTTTCTCTTTTGTCAGAATGCCCCGTTGCCAAGCGTCAGCGCCTCCTGGCAGAAAGTGCAAATACTGCCAGTAACAACGCCTCGCCTGAAGGGACAGGAAAAGGTTTGCGATAACTTTTTCGGGAGCGATGCAAATTCTTGCGCGTGGTCGCCGGATGGGACGCGGCTGCTGTCCGGGAACCGTGGAGGCGGTCTGCAGGTGTGGGATGCGCTAACGGGCGAAAAACGTCTGGAGATGGCCTCTGGAGACTGGGTTAGGTCTTGCGCGTGGTCGCCGGATGGGACGCGGCTACTGTCCGGGAACCGTGGAGGCAAGCTGCAGGTGTGGGATGCGCTAACGGGCGAAAGGCCGCGCGAGTTTTTTCTGTCCGGGCGCAGCGAACTCGCCTGGGAGCCCGCCACCGGCAAAATCACCCACACATCCGGCCTCTACTGGCGAGACTTCTACTGGGAATCCACTTTGCCCGACGGCAGCAAAGAGCAACTCCCCATCGAAACCTTTGGCAGACTGGACGGTAAAAGCCCGTCGTGAAACTTCTCCAGGGCACAATACCGCTATGGCCCTCCATAGCCCTATCCCCTGGGTATAGTTGAACACACAGCCTTCCCGGCCCGTAAAAACCGGCCTGTCGCCAATGCGCTTTATTGACTGACAGCCTTCCCCTCCCGCCCGATGCTGGCGACTCGTTCCTCCTGTCGAGTCGCTTCCATGCCCAACACCAACGAACTCCTGCAGCTCAATCTCGGGTCCTTGCGCAGCGCCATGTCGCTGACGCTGCATACCCATCACGCTTCACGTATCTGGCACGGTCGCCCCACGGCGGAGGGCCGGCCCGGAATCGTCGGACTGAACGGTTTCATCGCCGTCATGAACAAGATGAAACGCGGCTCGGAACAGGACGACCCCTACAGTGACTGGTGGATGCTGCGTATCGAGGACAAGCTGGAACAGACCAAAGCCAGCTTGCAGACCTTGCGCGAACAGGTCGGGCAGGCGCTGGCCGACGTGCCCCCGGCGCTCAGTCTGGGCGAGAACCTCAATGTGCAACCGGTGAAGCTGCCGCTGTTCGTCAACGCGCAACTTGGGTTTATGGCTGTGTACCTGCTGGCGGATTACGACGACCTCGCCCGCCAACTGATCCTCGCCCATCACACCGCGATGATCGACCGCAGTACCCTGGAACGCTGGCTCAACGAAGGCGCGCACGCGCTGCGCAGCCTGTTCTCGCTGGCCCAACAGTATCGTTACTCCGGCGCGACACGCGACGATTTCGCCAGCAAAAACGCCGTGGCGCGCGCGGCGCTGGAGAAATTCGGCGAACTGCCGCAAGAAGTCATGGAAGGAACGAAGCGTTCTCGTTTCGCGCCTCCGGTGATCCGTCACGGACGGCAAAACACCCGGAATGAAGCTGAGGTGGCTTCTGCCGAACAATCCGGTACGGTAAGCGGCGACGAGGATGAATCAACATGACAGATTCCGCTTCGACAGCTTGCTTCACCGCGCTGGAACAGACCGACTTCCAGAAGCTGGAACAGGCCGCCTACCTAAAAGGCCTTTTAAGACCTTTTAAGGGTAAGGGAGCGTTAGCGACCTGGGCCAGCCAGTGCCTGAATCTGCGCGACGGCCTGATAGCGCTGGCGCAAACTCATGTGCTGCCGCAGGCGCGCCGCTACCCCTTCAGTCTGTTACCCGTTCAACTGGCCCAACAGAACACGGGCGCGGGGACGACTTTTCTGCGCTGGCGCAAGCTCGACCGTTCCAGCATGGGCGTCGCGCTGTGGGAAGAACTTATTGCCAGCGCCGCGACACCGACCCCGCTGATCGGCGACCTGTACGCGGTCGAACAACAGCGCATCGTGCTGAACATGCAGATCAGCCTGCTGCACACCCTCGCCCGGCAAGCGATGGATTGCGCCAGCAAGATGGAAAAAGCCGGGGCGCTTTACAAACGCCGGATTTCTGGCAACTCGTCCTGTCTTGACCAGCCACACCCGCACTAAACCTGTCCATTCTTTTTTCAACCAGCAAGAGGAGGTTTCACCATGAGCACGCATTTTTATGGCGAGGGCAATATCGGTTCCGCGCCGGACTTCCGTGAATTCACCCACGGTAACGAGGAGCCCCACCGATTGTTGCGGCTGAATGTCTATTTCGATAACCCGGTGCCGGTCAGGGAAGGTTTCGAGGATCGGGGCGGTTTCTGGGCGCCGGTGGAAATCTGGCATCGTGACGCGGAACATTGGGCGACCCTTTATCAAAAAGGAATGCGCGTTCTGGTGCATGGCCGCATGGAACGCGATGATTGGGAAGGCGATGACAATCTTCCGAGAACCACCTACAAGGTCAATGCGCGCCATGTCGGCATCCTGCCCTTCCGCATCGAACACATCGCCTTGAACAACAAAGAACCCCCTGAAACAGAAGCGCCTTCAACGAAGAAAGAATTCGGTTTTACCCGTCCAGCCGAAACTTGAAAATCCGCCGGTGGCGAACATGGCGGAACGATCTGCGAATTTCACGAGGGCTGTTTTCCCGCAAAGGCCAGGTTTTGCAGTAGCGCAGTTATCCATAGTTATACTGTAAATACTGGATAAGTATGGATAAGTACCTATAATTAGGGATTAGTAGTTCAAGCGTCAGAGTCCGGACGTTTTCAAGAACACTTGTGTCTCGCCTCGGCATCCGCTTATCAAGCACGCATTCTTCACGGTAGCGGATACCCCCAAATTCTGAAGAAATATCCCTTCGGGGGCTTCATCAGCAAACAGGGGCGTGCGCTTCAACGGTTTTTTGGCCCTGTGCGCCGATGGTTTGAGGCAATCTGATCCTCATGTCCGTCGGCGCGGCCGGCAACATGCCCAGGTAGCCCAAGACCTTCAAGGCTACGGTGCGTCATTGCACGGGTCATTTCTTCGCCTGGACGCTCCCCGCGTTCTTTCATCTCCTTGAGATAAGTGACGGCCCTTCGGGCCGCACGGCCTTTCTTTGTCTCTTTTCTCTCTCTTTTCTTCGAGGACATCATGCCCGCCTTTTCATCCGCTCCCTCTTCCTACCGCCCGCTGTACCGCATCGACGAGTGCGCCAACCTCATGGCCGACGCCTGCGTCGCTGACGACAACGGCGATCTGGTCTTTCTGTCCATCTGGGCGCGGGATACCGCGATCCAGCATTTCCTCGCGCGCCTGACCCTCGGACGTGACGAGGAGGGCTTGAGTCAGTTTCACCTCGTGACCGGACAAGACTCGATTCCGGTGTTCGTCGGCGACGCCGAACGTCTGGAGAAACGCCTGACCCGCGCCTACCGGCGCACGCTGTTCGGTTCAATAGTGAACCTGTGGCTGTTCGACAAGCGCTGCGTGAAACCCGACAAGGCCAACGCCTGCGCTCTGGCGGTGTTTTCCGGCGAGGCCGACCGTACTTCGCGCCTCTGGGCGCTGGTACAGGAAACCTGCCCGCTGCCGCTGCTCGATCACTGGCGCGAACCCGTGCTGAAACTCTTGCAGACCCGCGACATGCTGCGGCCCTTACCGTTTGTCATCGGTCCCTTGCAGGGCTACCGGCTGGCAATCGACGTTCCCGCGATTACTACCGCGCTGGGTGAGTTGATTCGTAAGGGCGTACTCGGCGTTTCGCAGTAAACGGGCATCAACGGGTTTTTCTGTTTTTTCCTCTTCTTCCTTCTTTTTTCTTCTTTTTCCTACTTCCACAGGAGGCTTTCATGGCACTCATGTTTCCGCGCCTTGCGCGCAACTTCGTTAAAAACGGGTATTTCCCGACCGATGAACCCACGCTCGAAAGAGCCTTGTCCGCGCTGGCGGCCTCACCGGGGCCGATGGGTATTCTCGACCCCGGCGCCGGTGAAGGCGTGGCAATCGCCGAAGCCGCTCACGCTCTCGGGCGCGAGCAGGTGAGCACCTACGCCGTGGAGTACGACCCGGAACGCGCCCGTCACGCCAGACAACTGGTGGACAAGTGTATTCAGGGCGATCTGATGGATTCGATTATTTCCCGTCAGGCTTTCGGGCTGTTGTGGCTCAATCCGCCGTATGGCGACATCGCCAGGGACGCCAGCGGCAATATCGGCTACCAGGGCCAGGGACGCGCCCGGCTGGAGAAGCTGTTTTATCAACGCGCAATGCCGCTGCTGCAATACGGCGGCATGCTGATTTTCATCATTCCGCATTACGTGCTCGATACCGAACTGGTCGGATGGCTGACGCGGCATTTTGCCGATCTGCGCATCTTCCGCGCGGTGGAGACGCAGTTCAAGCAGGTGGTGATCTTCGGTCGCCGGATTCGTCAGCGTGAGCAGGTCTCGGATTCGGTCAAAGCCACACGCGCTTTGCTGTTGCAAATCGGGCAAAGCGAGATGTCCGCCGAGGAGCTGCCGGTCGAATGGCCGTTCCTGCCTTACACCGTTCCCGAAAGTCCGTCAGAACCGGAACACTTCTATCGCGTAACGATGGAGCCGGAGCAGTTCGCCGATGAAGTCGGTCGCTTGCAGGGACTCTGGCCGTCGCTCGATACGCATCTGGGGGCCGCGCAGCAGTCCTTGCGGCCACCGGCGCGGGCTTTGTCTCACTGGCATCTGGCGCTGGCTCTCGCGGCGGGCGCGATTTCAGGCGTAGTGAAGTCGAAGGGTGGACGTGTACTCGCTGTCAAAGGAGATACCCACAAAGAGAAGGCTTCCGCCGTGGAATACACCGAACGCGGGGACGGTTCCATCGCGGAGACAAGAATCCTCACCGACAAGTTCGTGCCGGTCATTCGGGCCTGGGACATGACGCCGGGTTCTTCCACAAGAGGCGAGGTGTTGACTATTCGCTGAGGGTTTTTTGTTCTTTGCTTTTCTGTTTTTTGCTTTGTTTGCTGCTTTTGCTTTTTCCATGACGGTTCGCCGTCGTTTTGTTCTTCCCACTCCGGGGCCTGTCATCGCCCCGCAGGGGTTGGTGCGGCCCCGTTTTCTTTGGAGCCTCACCATGTCTGAACTTGAAACTGTTATCACCGCCGACGAAGATATCTCTGTACTGGATGATCTGCCTGAAGCGGATATTTCTTCTCCCGACGCTTCTTCCCCTCTAAACATCAGCCTCAATGACTTCGTATCGGAGTTCGGCGAGGAACTGCTGGATTCTCTCAACCGCGCCAATCCCCCGGTCTACACCGGTGTGGCGAAGGCGCATCGGCAAGTGGTGCTGGCGGGTCTCAAACGTCCGTTGTTCCCGGCGCAAGCCGATATCGTCCATGCCGTATCTGAATTGCTGATTGACCGGGGCGAACGCGCCGCGATTGTCAATGGCGAGATGGGTTGCGGCAAGACGATTGTGGGTATTGCCGCCGCTGCGGTGCTCAACGCCGAAGGCTATCGCCGTACTCTGGTGTTGTCGCCTCCCCACCTGGTCTACAAGTGGCGGCGGGAAATCCAGGAGACGGTGGCCGGGGCCAAAGTCTGGGTGCTTAACGGCCCGGATACGCTGGTCAAACTGCTGAAACTGCGTGAGCAGTTGGGTATTCCAGCCCAGGGACAGGAGTTTTTTGTTCTGGGCCGCGTGCGTATGCGCATGGGTTTCCACTGGAAGCCCGCCTTCAGCCGCCGCCGTGGTCGTTATGGCGCGCTTGGCGTCTGCCCGGACTGCGGCCACCTCATCACCGACCTCGACGGCGAGCCGATCAATCCGGTCGAACTCGAAGCCGGGGAGTCCCGCAGGAAGTGTGCGCATTGCGCTACGGCGCTGTGGACGCTGATTCGTCCCAGAGGCTTGTCCGTCAGCGACCAGTCTTCGGCGGTGCTCAAAGCGCTGAAGCGTATTCCCACCATCGGTGAAGTCACCGCGCAGAAGTTGATCCAGAAGTTCGGGGAGTCTTTCCTGGCTTCGATGCTCGGGGACAATATGCACGAGTTCATCAATCTGATGGACGACCACGGCGAGCTGGTGTTTTCTGACCGGCAGGCGCATCGCATGGAACGCGCGATGGCGAACATGGAGTTTGGTTTTGGCGAGGGCGGTTATCAACCGACCGAGTTCATCAAACGCTATCTGCCGCAAGGCACGTTCGACCTGCTCATTGCCGATGAAGCCCACGAGTATAAGAACAGCGGTTCCGCCCAAGGCCAGGCCATGGGCGTGCTGGCGGCGAAGGCGAGGAAGACTTTGCTGCTCACCGGCACGCTGATGGGGGGCTACGGGGACGATTTGTTCTACTTGCTGTTCCGGGCACTGCCGGGGCGAATGATTGAAGACGGCTACCGGCCGACAAAGCAGGGTTCCATGACCTCGGCGGCGATGGCGTTTATGCGCGACCACGGTGTCTTGAAGGATATCTATTCCGAGAGTAACGGGGCGGCGCACAAGACGGCCAAGGGGAGCAAGGTTTCGGTACGCACCATCAAAGCGCCGGGCTTTGGTCCGAAAGGTGTATTGCGCTGCATTCTGCCATTCACCATCTTCCTCAAGCTGAAGGACATCGGCGGCAAGGTACTACCGCCTTACGACGAGGAGTTTCGTGAGGTGTCGATGGATACCGATCAGGCTTCGGCCTACCATGAACTGTCGGGCCATCTGTCGGCAGAACTCAGGCACGCTCTGGCGCGACGGGATACGACGCTGCTGGGCGTGGTGCTTAACGTGCTGCTGGCCTGGCCGGATTGCTGTTTCCGACCGGAGACGGTGCTGCATCCGCGCACACGTCAGACTCTGGCCTTTGTCCCCGCTCAGTTCAACGAGCTGGAAATCATGCCGAAAGAGCGTGAATTGATCGACATCTGCAAGCAGGAGAAAGCGGAAGCTCGCAAGACCCTGGTCTATACGGTCTACACCGGTACGCGCGATACGACATCGCGTTTGAAGGTATTGCTGGAGCAGGAAGGCTTCAAGGTGGCGGTGCTGCGCGCGAGCGTGGAAGCCTCCCGCCGGGAAGACTGGATCGCGGAACAGCTTGACCGCGGCATCGACGTGCTCATCAGTAATCCCGAGCTGGTCAAGACGGGACTGGATTTACTGGATTTTCCGACAATCGTGTTCATGCAGTCGGGTTACAACGTCTATTCCTTGCAACAGGCCGCGCGCCGTTCCTGGCGTATCGGTCAGAAGCAGCCGGTGAAGGTGATCTATCTGGGTTATGCCAATTCTTCTCAGATGACTTGCCTTTCGCTGATGGCCAGGAAAATCATGGTGTCGCAGAGCACCTCGGGCGATGTGCCCGAATCCGGCCTGGATGTTTTGAATCAGGACGGCGATTCGGTGGAGGTGGCGCTGGCCAGGCAGTTGGTGGCGTAGGTTTTGCTGGATTTTTATAGCGGCCCTTCGGGGCCGTTTTTTTGAAACCGATATTTCCGATTCTCGTTTTCCCGTATCTTCTCGTGTTGAACCCAGCACGGGCGAGTCAAAGCTGTGGATCTGCCAATCCTTGTTCCACTGATTATTCAACGCTCATGCAGCGATCCGTCTTTGGCATATAGACATTTATTCTCAACGAGCGCTTGCCAAGCGGCTCGAGCCGGATAACACACTGAGGTATCGGAAAGACGTTTCTCGGCATGCTCGCGTAGTTCATTGAGTGGACAGTAGGCTTTGAGTACCGCAGTTTCTTGAGGAATTGCATATGTCTGCCCCTTATGAGAATCGAAGCTATAACGAAGTATTTCCAAAACGAACCCATCCAGTGAGGGGTCTTGATTCTGTAACGCTTCGAAAATCTGTGGGCAGAGATCCGCGCTCAATTGTGGTAGGCACCACAGAACAAAGCTGAGATTGCAAATTTTTAGTAACGAGCCATCTTTAGCTGCGCTGAGGACATTCTGAGCAATCTTTTGAACGAGTCTGTCTTTTTCTTCGGGCGCTACCGTTAGGGAAAGGTCATTGTTACGTGAGTCTTTCTTCAAGTAGCTGTCATACATGATCCGCATTGCCACGGTCAATGCTGTCTTATCATCAACGATAGAAGCGGCAATGGACGATTCTTTGTCTGGCGCTACCGATTTCACAACAAGTTGTATGGTTCTCCCAGCTACCAGTTCTGGATGAAGAGAGAATGCAGATCGATTCTTTGCGCACTCAATGAAGGGTTCCTGATCCGCAAGACGAGCGATGGACAAACAGAGGTCTTCCAGGTCATCAATGGCCGTACCTTCGATGGATTCCGCCATATCACCCAGATACTCCATGAATTCAAGGCAATTATTGATAGTCAACGAGTGAGCAATACCATCACGACGGTCAGTGTGGAAAAGATAGCGTCTTGCGTCGGACAGACTTACATCTGACGCGCTTACGCTCAGTTGAAGAGCAACCATCAGCCTTGCTGGTGCGGCTAAATGCCCCTCTATGTCTATGGCAGTTGTTAGTGCGACGGCATTTTCAGCCTTGGCGGTCAGTGGAAACAAGTAATGCACCATCTGTCGGATAGCTTCTGGCATCGCGCACTTAGAATAGGCCACTTCTCGGTTCTCTTTCCCTTTCTTCAGGATGTCCTCATCACTGTCGGGCAAACTTTGTTGTGCTGGCAGGCGCCCTACGAACAAGCGAGGATTCTTTTGTAGCAGATCAAAGACGGCAGGCGCTTTCACCATCAATGTTGCCAGACCAATGATATCCGAAAACTCCACTTCACCGCGCAACGCAGGCTCTATAACGCCAACAGTATTGAAGATGCGGGTTACATCACGGGGCTGCTCAAGAACATCACGAAGACCGAAAAGATAAAGCATGGTCAGGCGATTTTCGCCCCGTGGGAAATAACTCTTCTGTGCTTCTGGGCTCAACGCTTCCAAGGCCTCGTTGATAAGGGTCTCTCTGGCAGAAGGTGATAATCGGGGAAGAGGCAGCCGAACTTGGACGATCTTGTTCAGATAGGTATCGGGGTGCGGAACAGAAGCACTGTCCAGAGCGCGACAGACGTAGGCGGGATCCCATGCAAGAACGTAACCGACATTCGGCAGATCGCCAACGGCCTTGATGATACGGATCATCTCGAAGACTTCCAACGGAAAGAGACGATCCACATCATCAATGAAAACAATGATGGGACGAGGAAATTCTCGAAGGGCGTTTTCAACCTTGGTCTTCTGACATTCGATGTCAGGAGTCTTGAGGTCGGAGATAGTGCCCGTCGCTTTTCCGACTGACGTTATAACAGCCTTGGCAATGGATGCCCAAGGCTCGGCACCTGGAATCAATTTGACCACATCAAAAGCCCTCGAATAGGCTTTTAGTTCCTTGGCGACCTTCTGGCCATTCTTGACGTGGTCGGTGAGCTTGACAGCTAAAGCGATTTTGGCAAGAAACAACCGAAGCAAGGCATCTCGCTCACCCACGAGCCAAGGATTAAAGTGAACGATAAGAGGCTGTGGCGATTTATCCCCGGATGCTTTCCCCAAAAGCTCTTCAATCATGGCCAGGGTAGAGGTCTTGCCACTTCCCCAGGCACCTTCAATCGACAGCACAAATCCTGACTTTGAAGTTACTTGACGAAGTGCATCCACAGCGGATTGCGCAAACCCTTTACGATTTAACTTATCACCATTAATGGCCTCACCGACCAATAGGGGACGATCCAGGTCGATGGTGGCTTCTCGATCAGTATTCATCACAATCACTCCTTGATCATTAACAGGGCTTGATTACGGCTTGAGATGTTGGAAATACGCTTTCCGTACTATTACAGCGGCAATCAACATCGAAAAAAATATCAAAATATGGATTCTTTTTTGCCGTGTGGATCATTGACAGTAATACCCCAATACATCTTTGTTTCGTGTTTGCAGTGGAACTGCATGGCCTTGAGTCGCTTCGAGTAGCGATCTTTTATTGCATTGTAATTATTATGAGTGTGCAGGTTTTGTACCACGCCATTGAGTATGGACCGACCTGCTATTGGAGCAATGATTGCGGAACACAATAGATCGGCAATCTGCAAACAGGCGTGATTATTGCTCATTCCGAATGTTGTGGTTTCATCAATGGATGGGTAGGCATCTCCACCACGACCGACTTTGTGTTTTTGAGTAAACACGGAATGAGCGACATATTGGTTGCGTTTAGGATCTCGGAAATCAGCAATCATCATTCCATGCGAATTTCTTTCGCAAAGGAATTTCTCGAAGCGAATCGCAATATTTTGTGCAGTGATCGAATAGGTTGATTGGTCATTAATGGATTGTCCAAAGGCTTTGACCCAGACACGCCCAACGATCCTGATTCCATGCTTTTTGCACAAGGCAAACACTTCGTCTAAAAAATGAAAATGATGTTGAACCTGCTGACTGGAAAGGGCGTTCTTTCTAATAGCCGTTCTGATGTCAGAACCCTTGATTTCGTAAATCAACACATCAAGATCATGATGCGTATCATGGAAAAGCTTTGGGTAATATCTTCTTTTGATTGAAATGAATTCTGCGGTAAGGGGGCCGACCTTTCCCGCCTCTACGAAAAGTCCCGCAATGACGAGCATCGGCTGCTTATCGTCATTCGCACCTGAGATGACTTGCGAATCACCGGACTCATCAACATAGCAGAAGTGCATGTGACCCTTAAAAAAGGAACAGCCATCTATCGATGGCTGTGGTCTGCCTGAGCAGCGTTTGTAGTCGGAGCTAACCGGCTACGGGAACAACCCTTAGTGGGGCTGCAAAAAAGACTCTACACATTTTTTTTCTTTTGCGCAAGACAGTGACAGACTGACAGACAGAGACTTGTCCACTGAGACAGAAGCATGAACCCTCTCAAAAAAATAGGGGTATCCGGCGCTTCCCTTTGTTTGCTGATGTAATGGTCTTCCACTGCGATGGTGACGGTTTCGCGTTTCAGGAATCCGACCCATGCGAGCCTTCAAGCGTCTTTATCGTCACCGGACAGTGTCCGGTCTGCTGGCGGTCTGTCTCTTGACTTCGGGATGTGTCACGGCCGCGCCGCCCGATACACCCGGCGAAGAAATGACCCATTCATTGACCCCCGTCACCCGCCAGGGACGTTACACCCTGCTTGAACTGACGCCGGAACCGGCGCAACGCCATCTGATGCGGCAGATTGTCGAGGTCTCGATTCCGCCCACGCTCGATACGAACGTCGGCGATGCCCTGCGCCACGTCCTGCTGCACTCGGGCTATCGTCTGTGCGACACCCCGGAGACCGCCACACTGTATGCGTTTCCGCTACCCGCCGCGCATTGGCGTCTTGGCCCGATGAGCTTGCGCAACGCGCTGCTGACGCTCGCCGGCCCCGTCTGGGAACTGCTGGTCGACGATGCCTTGCGGCAGGTGTGCTTCAAACCGGTCAACGTTCCCGATGCACCTGATATCGCAAAAGACGGGAGCGCCCAGCCATGAAGCTCCCGCTACCGTCCGGCGACCGCGCGCGCTGGAGGACGATCACCGCGGGCATCGGCTTGTTGCTCGTCGGCGCGCTGACCGTCATCAACAGCGTCGAATTGTCGCGTTTGTCGCATCTCTCCGCACAGAACCGCAGCGATACCCAGGACGCCCGGATTCAGGTGCTCGCCACACGCCTCGCCGATATTGCCGGACAGATTGAACGGCCTCGGGAGTTACCAGAGTCACCGAAATCACCGGAGTCACCAAAGTCCGTATCGCTTGCTCACTATGACGCCGATCGCCAAACCCTGGAACAACGCCTGACAAACATCGAGCAGGCATTGAACGAACGCCTGCTGACCAAGGATTGGCTGCCTCTGCAAGAACGTCTGGATCAACTGGAACAACGGTTGATGCAATATCCGGCGCGGACGCCGACAACACACCCGAATCCGGGTCCGGCCCCGGCGAAGGCCGTTGAACCGTCTTTTCGGGTCGTCAGTACCGAGTTGCGGGGCCATGAGCGTTTCCTGACGATCCTGCCGGCCAGGGCGAACTCGCTTTCCCAGGCCCGTTTGCTGCG
>BNUC01000091.1 GCA_025997075.1 Betaproteobacteria bacterium
CCTTGATCATCCGCACAACCTGCAACTTGAAGCTCGCGTCGAAGACCCTTCTCGTTTGGCTCATCTTCTTCTCCTCTATAGGTGATTTTCTACCTATCTACCTGTCCGAGGAAATTAGACCACAACATTGTCATGCAATTGCCCTGTTGCTAAACCAGAGATCAGGTATCAGTGTCGAAAATGGTGAAATTTTCATATCAATAAAATCAATAGCTTAAGTGGTGTTTCTTGAGAGGTATCAGGAATCAACCCCCAAACCCACCGCTCGGTTTTGATCCCTGATACCTGACTTCTGATCCCTGTTTCCGGCGATCAAAGGAATGACGAGGGTGGGGACGGGTGCGGGTTGAAAAAGCCGCGGCGCATCCTGACTGATTCCGCGCATGGGCGATAGCCCTGGATGTGCCGATTGCGCGGCATCGGACGCACCGCTTTAGAATAAACTGTCATTTTACATTTTTTACGTCAAGGAGAAAACACATGATTGTTTTGATTACCGGCGCCAGCGCCGGCTTTGGTGAAGCGATGGCCCGCCGGTTCGTCGGCGGCGGCCACAAGGTCATTGCCGTTGCCCGGCGCGCTGATCGCCTGGCCAAACTGCATGAGGAACTTGGCGACGCGTTGTTGCCGGTCGTCCTGGATGTCACCGATCCGGCGTCGATCGGGCAAGGGCTTGCCAGTTTGCCCGCCGCTTGGCAGGCCATCGACGTGCTGGTCAACAACGCCGGTCTCGCGCTCGGCACCGAGCTTGCGCCGCAAAGCTCGCTCGCCGAATGGACGACAATGATCGATACCAATGTCAAGGGACTCGTCACCATCACGCACGCCTTGCTGCCCGGCATGATCGCGCGCGACAGCGGGCTGATCATCAACCTCGGTTCGATCGCCGGCAACACGCCGTATCCCGGCGGCAACGTCTATGGCGCAACGAAAGCCTTCGTCGCGCAATTCACCCGCAACCTGCGCGCCGAGCTCGTCGGCACCGGCGTGCGCGCGACCAATCTGGCGCCGGGACTGTGTGGTGGCACCGAGTTCTCCAATGTGCGCTACCGTGGCGATGACGCAGCAGCCGCCAAGGTTTACGAGGGCACCATGCCGCTGACCGCGGACGACATCGCCGAAGCCGCCTACTGGGTCGCGACCTTGCCGCCGCACGTCAATATCAATCACCTCGAAATGATGCCGACCTGCCAGGGCTACGGTAGCCTCGCCATCAAGCGGACGACAAAGGGATAAGCGTTCTGCGGCAAGAAATTAGCGACAGGCATTCAGGCCTGTCGGTCTAACGTGTTTTGGAAGGGGTTTGCATCCCCCCCCAAAAAAACGGTCGCCGAAACCCCGTCCGTAAGAAAGGGGTATGGCCAAGGCAATTGCATGAATGCCATTGAAATGAAAGACGATACTTCCCGCGGAATATGGCGATCCATCTTCCTCCCCCTCGCGGGGGGAGGATGCCCCGAATTTTGGTAAAAGCGCAGGAGAAGGGGCGACGGTTCAGTGCGAAACAGGGCTGGAACAGGCCCGAATCCTCCCCCTCTCCTGCCCCTGCCGGGGCACCCTCTCCCGCAAGGGGAGAGGGAAAGCAAACGCCTGTTCATGCTTTACCATGACAAATATATTCATGCGATTGCCCTGGGGGTATGGCTCCCACCTTTCTTACGGGCGGGGTTTCAACCGGAGTTAGTTTTACGGTCATTCCTGCTGCAGATTGTCAGCGCCAGCCAAGCAGCGCGTAGTTCTTCTTGCCCCGGCGCAGCAGGGTGAAGCGGCCAAAGCGGCGTTCGGCGTCGGAAATCCGGGGGTTCTGCGCATCGGCCCTGACGCCGTTAACCGCCACGCTGCCGCTTTGCAGGAAGCCGCGCGCCTCGGTTTTCGATTTGGCGAGGCCGGCGGCCACCAGCGCTTCGATCAGGCCGGCTTCCGTTTTTTCCAGCGTCACGCCGGGCACACCATCCTGCGCCAACTGCTCGAAGTCGGACTCGGTCAGTGTATCCACGCTGCCGGAAAACAGGCTGAGGCTGATGCGTTGCGCCGCTTCCAGCGCGGCCTTGCCGTGCACCAGTTCGGTAGCCTGCTCGGCGAGGATGCGTTGCGCTTCCGGCTTGTGGCCGCTGTTCCGGTCGGCAAGCTCGATGGCTTCGATCTCGGCGACGGAAAGAAAAGTGAAATAACGCAGGAACGGGTACACGTCCGCGTCGGCGGTGTTCAGCCAGAACTGGTAGAAGGCGTAAGGCGAAGTCTTTTTCGCGTCGAGCCAGACGGCGCCCGACTCGGTTTTGCCGAACTTGGTTCCGTCGGCCTTGGTCACCAGCGGCAGGGTCATGCCGAAGACCTGTTTCTGGTTTAGCCGACGGGTGAGATCCGCGCCGGCGGTGATGTTGCCCCATTGATCCGAGCCGCCGATTTGCAGGACGCAGCCATGACGCCGGTTGAGTTCGGCGAAGTCGTAACCCTGCAGCAAGCTGTAGGAAAACTCGGTATAGGAAATGCCCTGTTCATCGCGATTGATGCGCTGCTGGACGGACTCTTTCTTGATCATGGCATTGACCGAGAAGTGCTTGCCGATGTCGCGCAGGAATTCGAGCGCGCCCATCGAGCCGAACCAGTCGTAATTGTTGGCCATGATCGCCGCGTTGGCGCCCTCGAAAGCGAGGAAGGGCGCGACCTGGGCACGAATTTTCCCGACCCATCCGGCAATGACCTCCGGCGTGTTCAGCTTGCGCTCGGTGGCCTTGAAGCTCGGATCGCCGATCATCCCGGTCGCCCCGCCGACCAGCGCGATCGGCGTGTGCCCGGCCTGCTGGAAGCGCCTGAGCAAGAGCACCGGCACCAGATGCCCGAGGTGAAGACTGTCGGCGGTCGGATCAAAACCGCAATACAAGGTGACCGATTCCTTGCTCAGTAATTCATCAAGCGCGGCGACATCCGTGACCTGAGCAATGAGGCCACGGTCCTGCAAATCCCGGAGCAAGGCGGACTGGTACATCGAATTCTCCACAAAAGGGGGATTTTAACATGGGCAGATTGGCCCCCTCCCTTCATCCGGCCTTCGGGGGTGCGATTCAAACTGATGTGCAGGGATCCAATGGAAAAAGCAGTTAACCACGGCGTGGTTAAAAAGCTTTTCATTCGCCCCTACATTCTCCGTGTCAATGTTAATCCTTCCCCTCTCCTGCCCCTGCCGGGGCACCCTCTCCCACAAGGGGAGAGGGAAAGCAAACGCCTGCTCATGCCCTGTTTCCTCTATATACCACGGCACATCAGTTTGAATCGCACCCGGCCTTCGGCCCAGGGCAATCGCATGAATGCCTGTAGCTTCTGAGCGCCTTTCCTCTCTCTCCCACGAGGAGAGCGGGGCGTAGGTTGGGAAAGCCGCGAAATGTTAACGTTGGGGCGCATCCCGACGGTACTTATTTTCCGGCGCTGCGCGCCGCCTATTCACGATTGTCGGGTTACGCTTCGCTTACCCAACCTACGCAAACCAACAGGATATAGCTTGGGGTGTGAAACTAACCCCAATATTGGGAGGCACCATTGGCTGCTGCGTTGGGCATCACTTCGTTCAGTCCAAGCTACGCAAAATCCCCCGTCATTCCTTTGATAGCCGGAATGGGAAATGAAGGACGACACTTCCCGCGGAGTATGGCGATCCAACCAGGTGTCAGGTGACAGCACTTTCTGGCGGCGAAGCCGCCCCTAATTGCTGTTACCTGCTACCTGGATCCCTGATACCTAACCCCCTCGCCCGCTTGCGGGAGAGGGTGCCCCGAAGGGGCGGGTGAGGGTTGCCTTGTTTCGACCGATCAGGTTTTCAGCGTCACCGGCAGGTTTTCCACGCCGAGGCGCGCCGCCCAGTCTTGCATCTGCGCGGCCAGGCCGGGTTCTATGGGAATACCCTTTACGCGGCGCGCTTCTTCCTCGCGCAGTTCCGGATCGCCGGGCATCAGCGGCGATCCCGGCTCGCCGGACAGCGCGCGGGCGATTGTTTCGACTGTCGCCGCGAGGCTCTCCCCGCCGGCAAAGCGAAGCGGATCCAGCATCAGGAAAAAAGCGCCGAGGCGGCGCGGCTCATCGAGCGCCGTAAACATGTTGGAAATCGTCGACCCCCAGGGGTTGCCGTTCAGAGGGCCGCACAGCAGGTCGATCATCAGCGCCAGACCATAACCCTTGTGCCCGTATTCGGCACCGCCCAGCGGAATCAGGGCGCGCGCGCGATTCGCGTCGGTGGTGTGATTCCCTTCGGCGTCGTAGGCCACGTCCAGCGGTAAGGGGCGGCCATCGCGGCGGGCGTTGATCACGCGATTGAAGGCAATCGAGGTCGTCGCCATGTCCAGGCAGACCGGCTCATGACCGGCGCGCGGAATGGCGATGGAAATCGGGTTGGTGCCGAAGAACGCGCGCTTGCCGCCGTGCGGCGCCGCCATGGAATCGGAATGCGTGAATCCGATGGCGATCAATCCGGCGCGCGCCGCCGGACGCGTGTACAGCGCCATCGCGCCGCAATGAGAAGAATCGGAGACGCCAACGACGCCGGCACCGGATCGGCGCGCCAGCTCCGCCGCCAGCTCCGCGGCCCGATACGCGACGATCATCCCCTGCCCTTGATCGCCATGCACCTGCGCGGTCGCCGGGCCGGTCTCCCTGGTGACGATGGCGGGTTTTACCTTGATCGAGCCGCGCGAGAGGCGTTCCATGTAGTGCGGCAGGCGGGCGATGCCATGCGAGTCGATGCCCCACAAGCTGGTCTGCACCAGAGCGTCCGCCAACTGTCTGGCGTCGGCCGGCGGCATGCCAATCTTCTCCAGACAACGGCTCGCCCAGGCGGCGACGGATTCATGAGGGACGAACACACTGCCTTCGATAACGGGCTGAATCATGGTTAAAACATCCTGTCAGGGAACATCAAATAAAAATGGAACTCAGTTCCATCGCCAGCCGGCAGTATAGCGGTTCGGAATTGACCGGGACAACGGGATTGTCGCGAGACGTATAATCCCGCAATTAAAAATTCTCCGAAACACTCGATGATGACATCTCAACTCTCCAGCCCTGTCGTCAGCGTCAGGCAGGTCACTTACGACTATCCGGGGCATCGGGCGCTGGATGAGGTCAGTTTCGATCTGTTGCCCTCTTCCGTCACGGCGCTGGTCGGGCCGAACGGCGCGGGGAAAACCACGCTGTTGCGCAGCATGGCCGCACTGGATGAGCCGATGAGCGGCTCCATCGTCATCAATGGGCTGGATGTGTGGAAACATCCGCGCGAGGCGCACCGCTTCATGGGGTATTTGCCGGATCATTTTGGCTTGTACCCGGATTTGAGCGCCCGGCGTTGCCTGATCTACGCGGCGCGCGCGCGTGGTTTGGATGAGAGTGAGACGCGTGAGGCGGTCGATTGGGCGGCGTCCCAAACGATGCTCCTGCCGCTGCTGGAGCAGCGCGCGGGCACGCTGTCGCGCGGACAGCGGCAACGGCTGGCGCTGGCGCAAGCCATCGTGCATCGTCCGCTGATGCTGTTGCTGGATGAACCGGCTTCGGGGCTGGACCCGCAGGCGCGGGCGGACTTGTCGGACTTGATGCGCTCCCTGGCGGCAAGCGGCATCACGCTCCTGATTTCGTCGCATATCCTGGCGGAACTGGAAAGTTACTGTACCGCCATGCTGGTGCTGGAAAAGGGGCGTTTGCTGGCGCATCAGAAACTGGGCGGCGAGCCTTCCGGCGTGGCGCTCCCGTCGCAACAGGAGCGGGAGCGGGAACTGCGTATCCGTCTGGCGAGCGGCCAACAGGATGCCGAATCTTTGCAGATCTGGCTTGCCGCGCGAGGGCTGTGTGTTGAACCGGGCGCGGGAGAGGCGGTTTTGGTTCGGGGTCTTTTCGACGAAGCCGCGCAGACGCAACTGTTGCGTGACTTGCTGGCTGCGGACTGGAATGTCCTGGAATTCAACGAGCAGGCGCGCAGTTTGCAGAATGTCTATCTGCAAACCGTTGCCAGTCAGGGAGAAAAACCGTGAGCAAGGCCTCGAGCGGGTGGCGTAACCCGGAATTCCAACGCAATCTCTGGCTCGAAATCTCGCCGATACGCCCGCTGCTCATGCCGGGCTTGATCGCGCTGCTGCTGTTTGTCGCTGTGGCCGTATATCAAAATTACAAGTCTCCGGCGGAGATTATCGTGTACGTGTCGCCAGTATGCTTTGCGCTCCTCACGATTTTTTGGGGGTCGGGTCTGGCGCTGTCATCGCTCACGCGGGAGTTTTCCGAGGACACCTGGGACAATCAGCGCATGTCCGGGCTGACACCCTGGCAGATGGTCTGGGGCAAGCTGTTTGGCGGGACCATTTATGCCTGGTATGGCGGCGTGATATTACTGGCGGTCACGGCGGTCTCCGCCGTCCTGACGGGCATGCCGTGGGGAAGGATTCTTTTATATGGCGCCGGGCTGGTCAGTCTGGCCGTTCTGTGCCATGCGGCAAGCATGCTCGGCGACCTGACGCTCTGGCATAAAAATCCCAGTACGGCGAATCTGGTGCGCCCGCGTTTGATCGCTATCCTCGGTCTACCCAGTCTGTTTTTGGTGTTTTATATTCTGAGGACTCACATAGGACCGACCGTAGTGTGGTGGAGTAAAAACTGGCCTTTCCTGGATATTACGATTTATACCTTGATCGCGATGACGCTTTGGGTCCTGCTGGGTTTATGGCAGGCCATGCGCCGCGAATTGCTGCTGCATAACCGTCCCTGGTGGTGGCTGGTGTTCATGGTGTTCTGGATGCTCTGGGGGGTGGGTTTTACGGAAAACAATTGGGAAGTGTTCTTCAAGTTCTGCGTGGTACTGGCCTGGTTCGGCCTCTATCTGCAACTTTTTTCCGAACGCAAGGATCAGGGCGCGTGGCTGCGGATCATCGCTGCCTGGAAGCAACGCAACCTGTCCCTGATACAACACCTGCTGCCCTTCTGGACCATAAATTTCGCTCTGGTGCTGGTATTGAGCCTCGTCACGCTGCTGCTGACCCAGAACGTCAGTGTCCAGTCGAAGCTGCTTTCATTCCTGGGTATCACGGCCCTTGTCACGCGGGACATCGCCTGGACGCTCTGGCTGAACCTTGCCCCCGACGCCCGTCGCGCGGACGCCGCCGCGATACTCTCACTGATCATGGTCTATGGCTTGCTGTCCGCGCTTGGCAACTTGTTGCCGTCGCCCGCCGACGCGCTTTTCATGCCCTTGGCGGTTATCCCCACATTCGACGGCGCATCCAGCAGAACGATAGCCATACTCTCCATACTGGTACAGGCGATTATCGCCCTCTGGCTGTTTTACGGACGGTGGCGAGTCAGATGACAGAAGCGTAGGTTGGGAAAGCGAAGCGCATCCCGACAATCGTAAATAACCGGCGCGAATGCGCCGCAAAATGGCATTACCCTTTGATTTTGCGACTTCGCTCGAAATGAACGATTGTCGGGATGCGCCGCTTCGCGGCTTTCCCAACCTACGCTTCCGTCATCTGTCTTCGGTTACTTCGCGCAGCCTTCGCAGCCAATGATTCTGTAAAGGAAAGCCCCCAGCGCGCCGCCGATGATCGGCGCGACCCAGAACAGCCACAGTTGCGCGAGCGCCCAGTCGCCGGCAAAGATAGCCACGGCGGTGCTGCGCGCCGGATTGACCGAGGTGTTGGTGACGGGAATGGAGATCAGGTGGATCAAGGTCAGGCACAGGCCGATGGCGATGGGCGCGAATCCGGCCGGCGCCCGCTTGTCCGTCGCGCCGACGATGACGAAGAGGAAAATCGCCGTCATCACGATTTCGCAGACCAGCGCCGCACCAAGCGAATAGCCGCCGGGCGAGTGTTCGCCATAACCGTTCGAGGCGAAGCCGCCAAGAGAAAAATCGGCCTTGCCGCTAGCGATCAGGTACAACACGCCGCCCGCGACGATGCCGCCGAGCACCTGGGCGACGATGTAGGGCAGCAAGTCCTTGCCGTCGAAACGTTTCGCCACGAACAAGCCGACCGAGACCGCCGGATTCAGGTGGCAGCCGGAAATGTGTCCGATCGCGAAAGCCATCGTCAGCACGGTCAGCCCGAAGGCGAGCGATACCCCGACGAAACCGATGCCCAGATCCGGAAACGCCGCGGCCAGCACGGCGCTGCCGCAGCCGCCAAGAACAAGCCAGAACGTACCAATAAATTCAGCCAGATATTTTTTCATGAAGCATCTCCAAACAACGAATTGATGACAAAAAGACAAGCCGCCAGCAGATCGACATATTCATCGTAAAACTAACTCCGGTTGAAACCCCGCCCGTAAGAAAGGTGGGAACCCTACCCCGGCCTGAAGGCCGGGGTTTCGGCGACTGTTTTGGGAGGGGATGCAAACCCCTTCCAAAACACATATTAGACCGACAGGCCTGAAGGCCTGTCACTAATTTCTTGCTCGAACCCCAAAACTTCGGTGGGAAACGCTTTCCTCATGGGGCCGGCAGCAAACGTTCCGGATTCTATGCCATTGCCGGAGTTTAGGATACGCAAAATGCTGTCGCACTTTTCTTACAAACAGGGCGCATGGTGCTTACCGGGCCACCATTAAAGCGTTTTCGGGTGAGGAAAAAACAACGCTCTTTCTCGGTGCGGCGTGTGCGGCATTGGTGCAATCCACGACCCGCATAGCGCGTGTCGTACCCACAGAAAAACAAAAACGTATAATAATATCAATATGTTGTAAAAATTCCGACTGCTTTCTGAAAGCATGGCACGCCGATTGCTCTTGGTTGGGCATCAGCCGTGCCTGCCTGCGCGAAGCGGTTTCCATGCTCGAAGCGCTCGGTTTGATGCGTTCGCATTCCGGCAAGGGCGTGTTCGTCACGGCGGGGACCGGTCGTATTGAAACCTGCCGGAGAAGCGGCATGACGCACGGAAAACGCTGCCGTCATTCCGGCGCAATTCTTTGATTTGTAGCCGTTCTGGCTGGAAAAAACGTACCGGATTCCCGCCTTCGCGGGAATGATGTGGTAAAAATAAGGACTGTCGCTGCATAAACGTAAATGCTCTAAAAGAGAAAGTCCCCCGTCATGTTGACCGGATTCCTGCAACTCTTGTCTTTCCTGCTGGCTGGCGAAATCGTCGTCCATCTGGCTGCCTTGCCGCTGCCCGGCCCGGTCGTCGGCATGGCGCTGCTGCTTGCCTGGCTGCTGCGGCGAGGGAGCGAGCCATCCGAAAACCTCGGCAAGGCCGCCTCCGGCATCCTGCAATTTCTCTCGCTGCTGTTCGTGCCGGCCGGCGTCGGCATCATCCTTCACCTTGAACGGCTACAGCGTGAATGGCCGGCGATCCTCGGTTCCGTGGTGTTCGCCACGCTGATTAGCGTCGCCCTCACCGCACTGCTGTTGAGACGGCTTTCGGCCGGCAAGGAACAAAGCCATGATTGAACGCCTCTCCAGCTTGTGGACGTACCTGCAAACGCTACCCGTTTTCTGGCTGGTGCTCACGCTCGGCATCTACCAACTATCCGCCCGACTTGCCCGGCGCGTACACGGCTTTCCACTGGCCCATCCGGTCGGGTTGAGCATTCTGGCGCTGGTACTCATCCTCTATGCCACCGATACGCCGTATGAGCACTACTTCGCTGGCGGACAATGGATCCATGCCCTACTCGCCCCGGCCACCGTCGCGCTGGCCGTGCCGCTCTATCAGCAAAAGGAGCGTATCCGCAGCCTGTTCATACCCTTGCTGACCACCCTGACCATCGGCTCGCTGCTGGCTATCATCGCCTCCGTCGGTATCGGCTGGATGCTCGGCGCCAGCCCGTCAAGCCTGCTCTCGCTCGCCCCCAAGTCAGCCACCGCGCCGGTCGCCATGGGGATTGCCGAGAAAGTCGGCGGCATTCCCTCCCTGACGGCCGCCGTCGTCATCCTCACAGGCATCACCGGCGCCGTCGGCGCTCCGTGGGTGCTGGATCGGCTGTCCATCCACGAACCCGCGGTGCGCGGCTTCGCCATGGGTCTTGCCAGTCACGGCGTCGGCACGGCGCGCGCTTTCCAGGAGAGCGAACAGACGGGCGCCTTCGCCGGTCTGGGGATGGGATTGAATGCGCTGATGACGGCGGTGCTGGTACCCGTGTTGTACGGGCTCATGGTGTAGCGGGATGAAGCGTAAGGCGCACAGTCCCGGCCAAGCCGAGCGTTCAGGCGTTCTCGCCTCCACCACGCACAATCGAGAAGCGGTGGGTGTCGTCGCGTCGCGTCCAGCCGGCGCTCTCCCAGAATCTATTGCCCGCCGCGTTGTTGCGATACACGTCGATGTGCGTCTTGTGGATGCCTTGCGACTCCAGGGCCGACAGGCAGCGCTCGACAAGCGCCGAGGCAACGCCCCGTCGTCGGCAGGCGGCATCGACAGCCAGGTGATGCAGATGCCCGCGCCGGCCGTCATGTCCGCCCATCAGGCAGCCGACCAGCCGGCCGTCGAATTCGGCGACGAAGCTCATTTCCGGATTGCGCTCAAGGAAGCGCGCGAGTCCTTGCGGCGTATCCGCATCGCGCACGGAAACACCGGGCGCGCGGCGCATCAGTTCGATCATCGCCGGATAGTCGTCCGGCGTCATTGGGCGGAAAGTGACAGGATTTTCACTGGGCATGGCTGGCGTTTCTCACGTTTTTTACGCTTCGCAGGCTCGGGTTCATCTTCGTGTCTCGATTCTAATGCGAATTGACGCCATCGCCGAACCGCCCCAGCGCGTTGTCAAAATCCGGCGCGACTACAATCTCTGGGTCGCCAACGAGACGCTTGAAGATTACGCGCTGCGCTTCACACCGCACCGTTTCCGCAAATGGTCGGAGCTGCGCGTGGCCAACACGGCTTTTGGCGGCGCTTCGTCGTTTCTGGTGCTCGAAGCCGTCGGCGCGACGATGCTGGTTGACAGTGGCTTCATCAATGCTTTCTGGGCGATTCTCGCCACCGGCCTGATCATCTTTCTGATCGGCCTGCCGATCAGCTGCGCGGCCGCCCGGTACGGGCTGGACATGGATCTGCTGACGCGCGGCGCGGGCTTCGGCTACATCGGCTCGACCATCACTTCGCTGATCTACGCTTCCTTCACTTTCATTTTTTTCGCGCTGGAAGCGGCGATCATGGCCTACGCTCTGGAGTTGGGATTTGGCATCCCGCCGGCATGGGGCTATCTGATCTGCGCGCTGGCGGTCATTCCGCTGGTCACCCACGGCGTCACCGCGATCAGCCGCCTGCAGGCATGGACGCAGCCGCTCTGGCTGGTTTTGCTGATCCTGCCCTTCGCTTTCCTGTTGTTCGAGGAACCGGAAGTCATCGGCGGACTCTTGCGCTATGCCGGCGCGCGGGGCGACGGCGGCGCTTTCTCGATGCCCCTGTTCGGCGCCGCGCTGACCGTGGGCATCGCAATGGTCACCCAGATGGGCGAGCAGGCCGATTATCTGCGTTTCATGCCCGAACGCACGGCGGGCGACGCGGGACGCTGGTGGCTGGCGATGATCATCGGCGGTCCCGGCTGGATCGTCCCCGGCGTGCTCAAGATGCTCGGCGGTGCGCTGCTGGCCTACCTTGCTCTGCGCAACGCCGCGCCTATCGACAAGGCCGTCGATCCGAACCAGATGTACTTGATCGGCTTCTCGCACGTCTTTTCCAATACCACACTGGCCATCGGCGCCACGGTGCTGTTCGTCGTCATTTCGCAAATCAAGATCAACGTCACCAACGCCTACGCCGGTTCGCTGGCCTGGTCGAACTTTTTCGCGCGCCTGACGCACAGCCACCCCGGCCGCGTCGTCTGGGTCGTTTTCAACACCCTGATCGCCTTGCTGCTGATGGAACTCGACGTGTTCCAGGCGCTCGGCGAGGTGCTCGGCCTGTATTCCAACATCGCCATTTCGTGGATGGCCGCCGTCGTCGCCGACCTGGTCATCAACAAGCCGCTCGGCCTGTCGCCGCCCGGCATCGAGTTCAAGCGCAGTCATCTTTACGACATCAATCCGGTTGGCGTCGGCGCCATGGGCATCGCCTCGCTGCTGTCGGTCGCCGCCTTTACTGGCGCGCTCGGCGCGGAGGCGCGGCCCTACGCCAGTTTCATCGCCCTGATCAGCGCTTTTGCCGCCTCGCCCTTGCTCGCATGGAAAACAGGCGGGCGTTATTACCTCGTCCGGCGGGATGCCGCGGTTACCGGCAAACATCACTGCTGCATCTGCGAGCGCGACTACGAAGCCGAGGACACCGCGTACTGTCCGGCCTACGCCGGCACGATCTGTTCACTGTGCTGCTCGCTCGACGCACGCTGCAACGACCTGTGCAAACCCGGCTCCAACCTCGCCGGACAATGGCGTGGTTTGCTTGAGCGACTGTTTCCGGCCCCGGTGATGTCCTACCTCGACGCCGGTCTGGCGCATTACCTGCTGTTGATGGCCGGCATCGTGCCGCTGCTCGCCGGACTGCTCGGCCTGTTGTACACACATGAAGTGTTACTGATTTCTCCGGCAGAGCCGCAACGGGCCGCGCAACTCTCGCAGGTGTTCGTCAAAACCTTTTCCGCGCTGCTGCTTTTCGCCGGTATCGGCGCCTGGTGGATGGTGCTCGCGCACAAAAGCCGGCGGGTCGCGCAGGAAGAATCGAACCGCCAGACACATCTGTTGATGCAGGAAATCGTTTCGCACCAGCGCACCGACGAACAGTTGCAGCAGGCCAAGCGCGACGCCGACCAGGCCAATCTCGCCAAGAGCCGCTACATCACGGCGATCAGTCACGAGTTGCGCACCCCGCTCAACAGCATCCTCGGTTACGCGCAGATCCTCGCCGACGACCCTTCGGTTCCGCCCAACCGACGCCAGGCGGTCGATGTCATTCGCAAGAGCGGCGACCATTTGCTGTCGCTCATCGAAGGCACCATCGACATTGCCCGCATCGAGAGCGGAAAAATGACGCTTGAATCCAGGCCGTTCGACTTTCCCGACTTCCTGAGGCAAATCGTCGGCATGTTCGAGCTGCAGGCGCGCAACAAGGGGCTGGCTTTCCATTACAAACCAGCGGGCGAAATTCCCGCCGTGGTGCGCGCCGATCCTCACCGTCTGCGCCAGATACTGATCAACGTGCTGGGCAACGCGCTCAAATTCACACTCAGCGGCCATATCGAACTGCGCGTCGAATTCCGCCACGACCTCGCAGTTTTTGAAATCCGCGACACCGGCCCCGGCATTCCGCAGGAGGATATCAAACGCATTTTCGAACCCTTCGTGCGCGGTCGCGCCACGCAAGCCGGCGGCAGCGGCGTCGGCCTGACCATCGCCTACATGCTGACCACGCTGATGGGCGGTGAAATGACGGTGACAAGCACGCCCGGCCAGGGCAGTTGTTTCCGCATGCGCCTGTTTCTGTCGCAGGTCCACGACATGCAGGCCGAACGCGAACTGCGGCGCGCCAACCGGGTGCGTGTAGGCTACGTCGGCATCCGTCGCCGCATCCTGGTCGTCGATAACGAAAAGGTCGATCGCGACATGCTGCAAAATGTGCTCGATCCGCTCGGCTTTCAGGTCGAACAGGCGGCCAGCGGCGAGGAATGCCTGCAAATCGTCCTGTCCTTCGCGCCGCACCTGATTTTCATGGATCTCGCCATGCCGGGCATGGACGGCTGGGAGACAATCCGTTGCCTCCGCCGCCTGCGCGAGCCAAAGCCGTTAGAGGCGCGCATCGCCATCCTCTCGGCCAACGCTTTCGAGAAAGGACAGGAGAACGATGTCGGCATCGGCAATGACGATTTCATCGTCAAGCCGCTGCGCGTCGACGAACTGCTCGACTGGATCGGGCGCAGGCTGGCGCTCGAATGGGTTTACGCCGATGCCCCGTCTGCCGCCCGGAGCGAGGAACAAGCGCCTCCCGCCGCGCTGGTTCCGCCCGGCCACGAAGCGCTCGCCGCGCTCGACAAGCTGGTCGGCCTCGGCTATGTGCGCGGCATACTCAATACGCTGGGAGAAATCGAGCGCGCCGAGCCGGCCAGCGGCGAATTTGTCATCGTGCTGCGCAACCTGGCCCGACAATTCCAGTTCGACGCCATGAAGGAAATTTTGAGAAAGGCCCGCGATGCCTGACCCACTTGACCACGACATTTCCGACATCGTCCTGATTGTCGACGATGTTCCAGAAAACCTTTCGCTGCTGCACGACGCGCTCGACGAAGCCGGTTACACGGTGCTCGTCGCCACCCGCGGCGAAGCGGCCCTGCAACGCGCCCGCCAGAGCCTGCCCGACGTGATTCTGCTCGACGCGATGATGCCAGGCATGGACGGCTTCGAAGTCGCGCGTAGGCTCAAGGCCGACTTCGCCACGCATCACATCCCGATCATCTTCATGACCGGCCTGACCGAGACCGAGCACGTCGTCGCCGCTTTTACCGCCGGCGCCGCCGACTACGTGACCAAGCCGATCCGCCCCGTGGAAGTGCTGGCGCGCATCGCCGCGCATATGCGCAACGCCCGCCAGATGCGTCAGGCGCGTACCGCGCTCGACGCCTTCGGCCAGGCCACCGTCGCCGTACACGCCGCCAACGGCAAACGGGTGTGGCAAACCGCCCTGGCGCGCAAGCTGCTCGACGATTACTTCGCCTGCGGCGAAAAAGATACTCCGCCGCGTCTGCTCGAATGGATTGCCCAGGCCATCGCCAGCCAGCGCGAAGGCCGCGAACCGGCCGCCCTGCTGATCGCCGACGGCAACCGCCGCCTGCTCGCCTCCTTCCACGACCAGACCGGCGACGAGGAATGGCTGGTCGTGCTGCGCGAGGAAAACGACGCCTCGGCGATCGAATCGCTGATCGCCGCCTTTCGCCTGACGCAGCGCGAAGCCGAAGTGCTCTACTGGGTCACCCTCGGCAAAACCAACAAGGATATCGGCGACATCCTCGGCAGCAGCCCGCGCACCGTCAACAAGCACCTCGAACACATCTTCGAAAAGCTCGGCGTGGAAACCCGCACCGCCGCCGCCAATCTGGCGACGGGCAAGATGCGGGGAGTTTGATGTTGTTCCCCTTCGCCCGCTTGCGGGAGAACTGGTTGGGTAAGCCGGGGA
>BNUC01000092.1 GCA_025997075.1 Betaproteobacteria bacterium
TCGTAGCGGCTTTCTGGAGAGAAAATCAACAATCCATGTATCTAGGCTTTCGGCGCTTTGATGCCAGGAAACCCGCACCGTTTCTAGGGGTCACTCAAAATTGTGCATCGAAAGTGTCAAAGTCGGGCTTCGCGCACAATACACGAGCGCAGTTGAAACAGATTTTCGAGACTATCCGCCAACTCATGACGCCACCCGATCCGCCCAAGCGACCGATCGGGTTTATCACGCCGCAGGAGGAGCAGGATCGCAAGAAGTAACCCACGGTGCCTGCCGCTTTCCAGTCGGCGCTCAATTTCCCCCACAAGCGATCATAGTCAAATAGAAACAACTATCTGCACTAAAACGTAAAACGCTAAGCTACTCTCCGCCGTCTTCGAGCGGCTTTTCGAGCGGTTTCTTCACGAAACGCGCCATCAGCATGCCCAGTTCGTAGAGCAGGCACAGCGGAATGGCCAGCATCAACTGCGACACCACGTCGGGCGGGGTAAAGATGGCGCCGACGACAAAAGCGCCAACGATTACATAGGAGCGCCATTCCTTGAGCGTGCTCAGTTCAACCACGCCCACCAGCACGAGCACCACGACGATAACCGGCACTTCGAAAGCCACGCCGAACGCCACGAAGGTGCCCATGACGAATGACAAATACTTTTCGATGTCGGTCATCCAGGCCACGCCTTCCGGCGCAATCCGGGCCATGAAACTGAACACCGTGGGAAACACCAGAAAATACGCGAAAGCCATGCCGACGAAGAAAAGAACCACGCTCACCGCGACCAGCGGCAGGGCCAGACGTTTCTCATGCGCGTAAAGCCCTGGCGCGACGAAAGCCCAGACTTGATAAAGGACGTACGGCAGGGCGATGAGGAAAGCCACCATCAGCGCCACCTTCATCGGCACCAGAAAAACGCCGACTACGTCGGTAGCGATCATCTGTCCGCCGGTCGGCAGCTTGGTCAACAAAGGCTGCGCCAGCAGGGAATACAAGTCCTGGGCCCAGTAAACCAGACAAAGGAAAACGATCAGAATCGACAACAAGGCGCGAATGAGACGGTCGCGCAGCTCGACGAGGTGAGAAAAAAAAGATTCTTCCGGCAGATCCATGTTCCGTTACCCTTTATCCGCGGGTAGCGACACATCGTGTCGCAGAAGCCCGGTCGCCTCACCCTCCGCCACCGATTTGTCCGCCGCCTGTGCCTCATTGGACGAGGGCGCGGATAGCTGAACATCGGATTTGATCGAATCGACAGTCTGCTTGACGCCCTGTTCGATCGCCTGCACTTCGCCGCTTATACTGCGCTCGAAATTGCGTGCCGATTCCTGTACATCGGCCTGTAACTTCTTCAGTTCATCCAGTTGCATTTCACGGCTGATGTCCGCCTTGACATCGCTGACATAACGCTGCAAGCGCCCGAGCAGCACACCGGTGGTACGCGCCACCTTGGGCAAGCGCTCCGGCCCGATCACGACCAGCGCGACGATGCCGATGACGATCAGTTCTGAAAAGCCGATGTCGAACATGGGAAAGCAATATAAATTCGCGAACGACCGGACGGGCGTTCCTGGCCCCGCCCTAGAGTCGCATACCTCACGACTTGACCTTGTCCTTGATATCCTTGACTTCGCCTTCTATGGTTTGACCACTGGCAATTTGCTGCGGCGGAGTGTCATTGTCGGCCGGGTCGCTCCCGGCTGTTCCATCACGCATGCCTTCCTTGAAGCCCTTGACGGCGCCGCCCAGATCCTCGCCGATGTTACGCAATTTCTTGGTGCCGAACACCAAAACGACGATCAGCAAGACGATCAACCAATGCCAGATACTGAAAGTTCCCATGAGTTTCTCCTTAATTTCGTTTGAGCATCGGACCCACCGGTGCCGGCCCACCCACGACGTGCGCGTGCAGATGGGGGACTTCCTGCCCGCCGATCCGACCATTGTTGATGATGACACGGAACCCGTCCGGACTGCCATTCTCTTCGGCCAATTGCCTGGCTACCGCCAGCATGTGGCCCAGCACTGGCTCATCCGCCGCGGTCACCGTCTGCAACGAGGTGATATGGCGTTTCGGCACGACCAGGAGGTGCATCGGCCGCGCCGGATTGATATCGTGGAAAGCGATCACCTGATCGTCTTCATACACCTTGCGCGAGGGTATTTCGTCACGCGCAATGCTGCAAAACAGACAGTTATCCATGGATTCATTCCCCTTCATTTGGCAGTGCGCGACTTTTTCTCGTCGATGCCCGAAGTACCCTCGCGGCGCTGCAACTCGCCGAGCACCTCCCCGGCGCCAATGTCATAAAAAGCCAGCAATGCCCAGATGTGGTAGAGCAGATCGGCTGATTCGTAAACGATGTGCGCGCGTTCCCCGTCCTTGGCGGCCATGATCAACTCCGCGCTCTCCTCGCCGATCTTTTTCAGGATCGAGTCCGGCCCCTTGGCGAACAGTTTGGCCGTATAGGACTTCTCCGGATCGGCGTTCCGCCGCGACGCCAGTGTTTCTGACAGGCGAAACAATACATTTTCTGCGTCTTCTGTACTCATTGCGCGTGGATTTCCTTCGGTTCTTCGAAAGTAAACAATCGAACTGCCATTTTACTTCACCAGGAAGCGTCTCGTTGCTTTCGATGAAAAAGCCTATGGACTATTCTTGTAAATTTCCTTCGGATTCTTCAAAACCGGATCGACGCCAAGCCAGCGCTCACCCTGCAACTCACGGAAGAAACAACTCTCCCGCCCGGTATGGCAGGCGATTCCGCCCACCTGCTCGACCGACAGCAACAATACATCGCCATCGCAGTCGGTGCGGATCGATCTGATCTTCTGGAAGTGGCCCGACTCTTCGCCCTTGCGCCATAAACGTTGCCGCGAGCGCGACCAATAGACGGCACGGTTACTAGCCACGGTTTCCCGCAAGGATTCCCGGTTCATCCAGGCCAGGGTCAGCACACGGCCCGTCGCGGCCTCCTGGGCAATGGCCGGAATCAGACCGTTTTCATCCCATTTCAAGGCATCGAGCCAGGACAGGCTTTCATCCAGATCGCTCACAGCCGGACCTCAATGCCGCGTTCGCGCATGTATTCCTTGGCCTGACGCACCGTATACTCGCCAAAGTGAAAGATGCTGGCGGCCAGGACGGCATCCGCTCCGCCAAGCGACACGCCCTCGGCCAGGTGCTGCAGATTGCCGACGCCGCCGCTGGCAATCACTGGTACATCGACAGCCTCCGACACGGCGCGCGTCAAGGGCAGATCGAAACCGTTCTTCGTCCCGTCCCGGTCCATGCTGGTCAGCAGAATTTCGCCGGCTCCCAAGTGCTGGGCGCGCCGCGCCCATTCGACGGCGTCGAGTCCTGTAGGCTTACGCCCCCCGTGGGTGAAGACTTCCCATTTTCCGGGCGCGACCTGCTTGGCGTCGATGGCTACCACGATGCACTGGTTGCCGACCTTGGTGGACGCCTCCGCGATGAGATCGGGATTGTTGACCGCCGCGGTATTCATGCTCACCTTGTCGGCGCCCGCATTCAGCAGACGCCGGACATCGGCCACCGTGCGCACGCCACCGCCAACGGTCAGCGGGATGAAAACCTGCGCGGCGCAGGCCTCGACAATGTGCAGAATGATGTCGCGCTGATCGGAGGAGGCCGTAATGTCCAGAAAGGTCACCTCGTCGGCGCCCTGGCTATCGTAGCGGCGGGCAATCTCGACAGGATCGCCGGCATCGCGCAGGTCGACGAAGTTGGTTCCTTTGACGACCCGGCCGGCCGTGACGTCAAGGCAGGGAATGATTCGTTTGGCAAGGCCCAAGGCTGATTTCCTGGTGGTATTACGCTGCGTTAGAGCGTTTTCGGGTTAAATTCTGGATTCCGGCGATCAAAGGAATGACGTGGTAGAAATAAACACTGTCAGGCGTCGGAGGCGTCAGATAGCCGGTCGGCTTCGGCCTGCGCCTCGGCAAAATCGAGAGAACCGTCGTAGATGGCGCGCCCCGCGATGGCTCCGGTAATGCCTTCGCTTTCAACGGCGCACAGTTTGCGGATGTCCTCGATATTGGACAGGCCGCCGCTGGCGATGACGGGAATCCGCAAAGACTGCGCCAACTTGACGGTGGCGTCGATGTTGATGCCCGAAAGCATTCCGTCTCGCCCGATGTCGGTATAAATGATGGCCTCGACCCCGTAATCCTCGCACTTTTTGGCCAGATCGATCACATCATGCCGGGTCAATTTCGACCAGCCATCGACCGCTACCTTGCCATCCTTGGCGTCGAGTCCGACGATGACCTGCCCCGGAAAAGCGCCGCAGGCGTCGTGCAGAAAGCCGGGATTCTTCACCGCCGCCGTACCGATGATGACGTAACTGAGACCGTTATCGAGACAGTGTTCGATGGTGTCCAGATCGCGTATTCCACCGCCCAACTGGACCGGGATCTCGTCACCGACAGCTTCGACGATTTCCCTGATGGCTTTCTCGTTCCTGGGTTTTCCGGCGAAGGCTCCGTTCAGGTCGACAACGTGCAGACGGCGCGCACCCTGAAGAAGCCAATGGGTTGCCTGCTCGCCCGGTGAATTGGAAAATACGGTGGCCTCATCCATAAGCCCCTGCTTGAGACGGACGCATTGCCCGTCTTTCAGGTCAATCGCGGGAATGATCAACATTTTGCGGGAAAAGAGCCTTTATCTACATGAAGAGTTTGACGATTCCAATGGCGGCTCCGATGACACCCGCCAGCACCACGAAGGGATACCACTTTGCCTCCGCCTGAATTTTCATCGTTTCGGCGTTGAGCTTCATTGTCGCGGAACGGATTTGTTCCATTTCCACTTGAAATTTCTGTAATTCTATCTCTTGCATTTTCATCTCCTGTGCCCCTGATTTCGAGGCGTTGAATTAGTGCCGTTCAAAATAGAAAAAGACAGGCTGATAGTCGTCAATATCAAAGACGGCGGTATCGCTTGGGAGCAAAGCAGGTTCGACATTTACGGTGACGTGACGGTTCCACTTCAGGGCATCCATTCGACGAAATTGGACAACAAGGCTAATCCGGCCTGGGCGCTCTTTTCGGGGTGGCATTGAATGGCGAAGATATTATCCCGAGCCACCGCGCTGGTAAAGGGGACGCCGTATTGGGTAGTGCAGGCAATGCACGCCCGATCCGCCGGATCGACATAATAGCTGTGCACAAAATAGAAACGCGCGCCGTCGTCAATGCCCTTCCACAGCGCGTGCGGCCGATTTTGCATCACCTCGTTCCAGCCCATGTGCGGAACTTTCAGCCGGACGCCTTCCGGCGTCAGCATCCTGTCCGCCGGGAAACGGCGAACGGGTCCCGCGAAAACGCCCAGGCCGGGCACATTGCCTTCTTCGCTCTGCTCGAAGAGCATCTGCAAGCCGATACAGATGCCGAGGAAGGGCTTGGTTTTCGCCGCATCAAGCACGGCCGGACGCAGTTTTCGCGCGTCCAGCTCGCGCATGCAATCCGGCATCGCCCCTTGCCCCGGAAAAACCACCCGCTCGGCCGCCGCCACCACGTCCGGGTCGGCCGTGACCACGACTTCGCGCTGCCCTTTACTTTGTCCGGCCACATGGACGAGCGCCTGCCAGACTGAACGCAGATTACCCATGCCGTAATCGATGACGGCAATTGTTCCGGATGAAGCCGCCATCAGAGCAAGCCCTTGGTCGAAGGCACGCCTCCGGCCGCGCGCGGGTCCGTCTCGACGGCCATGCGCAAGGCGCGTCCGAAGGCTTTGAACACCGTTTCCGCCTGGTGGTGCGCATTCTCGCCGCGCAGATTGTCAATGTGCAGGGTAATCAAGGCATGGTTGGTCAGGCCCTGGAAGAATTCACGAACGAGGTCGAGGTCGAACGCGCCGACCGTCGCCCGCGTGAAATCGACGTTGAAAGACAGGCCCGGACGCCCGGAGAGGTCAACGACCGCACGGGAAAGCGCCTCGTCGAGCGGCACATAAGCCTGTCCGTAGCGTCGTATCCCCTGTTTGTCGCCCAGCGCGCGATTCAGCGCCTGCCCGAAGCTGATGCCGATGTCTTCGACGGTATGGTGCGCGTCGATGTGCAGATCGCCCTGCGCCGCGATGTCGAGATCAATCAAGCCGTGCCGGGCTACCTGTTCGAGCATGTGTTCAAGGAAGGGCACGCCGGTGGCGAACCGGCTTTGTCCCGTGCCGTCAAGATTCAGGCTCACGCTCACCTGGGTTTCCAGGGTGTTTCGGGTTATCTCTGTCTGCCGCATAATCGTTGTTGTTCCTGTTTCGGGGTCGGAGCGCAAAAGGCTGATTTCCGGGTTATCCGTCATTTGCGCATGATACCATTGGACATATTGTCTGCTGTATTTCCCATACCGCCATGAGCCACTACTGGAGTCCTCTCGTCCACAGCCTGACCCCCTATGTTCCCGGCGAGCAGCCGAAGCTTTCCAATCTGGTCAAGCTGAACACCAACGAGAACCCTTACCCGCCTTCACCCAGAGCCGTCGCCGCCATCCAGCGGGAGATCGGCAATGACGGCGCCTCCTTGCGCCTGTACCCGCCTCCAAACGCCGACAGCCTGAAGCAGGCCGTGGTCGATTATTTTGCTGAATTCGCGCTCACGCCCGCGCACGTCTTCGTCGGCGGTAACGGCTCGGACGAAGTTCTGGCGCATACCTTCATGGCGCTCCTGAAGCACGACAGGCCCATTCTGTTGCCCGATATCAGCTACAGCTTCTACCCCGTCTATTGCGGGCTGTACGGCATCGACAGCATAACGATCCCGCTCGATGAACACTTCGCTATCCGGGTCGAGGACTATATCCGGGAAAACGGCGGCATCGTCATCGCCAATCCTAACGCGCCGACCGGGCATCTGTTGCCTCTCGGCGACATCGAGCGCCTCGTCGCCGGCAACCCGCAATCGGTCGTGGTGGTCGACGAAGCCTACATCGATTTCGGCGGAGAGACCGCGATTGGCTTGGTGCGTCGCTTTCCCAATCTGCTGGTGATGCGCACCTTGTCCAAATCGCACGCGCTGGCCGGGCTGCGCATCGGTTACGCGGTCGGCGACCCGGCGCTGATCGAAGCCCTGGAACGCGTCAAGAACAGTTTCAATTCCTATCCGCTCGACCGCGTAGCCATCGCCGGCGCCACGGCGGCCATGGCCGACCGCGAGTATCTGGAAAAAACCCGGCGAACCGTGATGCGCAGCCGGGAGGTTCTGGTCAGTCGCCTGGAGCAGCTCGGTTTCGACGTGCTCCCCTCGGCGGCCAACTTCATCTTTGTCCGCCATCCGCAGCGTGATGCCGCCGAACTTGCCGCGCGACTGCGTGAGCGCAGCATCATCGTGCGCCATTTCAAGCTGCCGCGAATCGACCAGCATCTGCGCATCACCATTGGCAGCGACGGGCAATGCGATCTCCTCGCCGCCGCCCTGAAGGAAATCCTTTAGTCTTAACCTGAGCCGAATATGAATACACCCGTTTCCATCAAAGACGCCATCCACACACGGCATTCAATCCGCCGATTTTTACCCGCGCCGGTAGCCGCCGATACCGTCAGGGAAATCCTGGATCTGGCGGCGCGCGCACCGTCGGGCACCAACGTCCAGCCGTGGAAGGTCTATGCGCTGGCCGGACCGGAAAAGGAAGCGCTGGGCCGGGCCATCACCGAAAAATACCTGGCGTCGGGCTTTGAAAAGACCGATTTCGATTACTACCCGAAAGAATGGGTCGAACCTTGGCTTTCCCGCCGCCGCAAAGTCGGCGCCGATCTGTACGCCTTGCTCGGCATCGTCAAAGGCGACAAGGAAAGAATGACCGGGCAGTGGATACGCAATTACCGTTTCTTCGACGCGCCGGTCGGGCTGATTTTCACCATTGATCGCATTTTCGGGTCGGGAATGCTGCTCGACTACGGCATGTTCCTGGAGAACCTGATGCTCGCCGCGCGGGCTTTCGGACTCGACACCTGCCCACAGGCCGCATTCAGTGATTTCCAGAACACCATCCGGCAAACGCTCGGTTTGCCGGAAAACGAACGGGTCATCTGCGGCATGGCGCTCGGCTACGCCGAGCCCGAGGCGCCGGAGAATCAACTGATTACGGAACGCGTCCCTGCCAGGGAATTCACGGATTTCCGGGGGTTCGCTCAGTAACTTGCCTGTACCGTGCTTTGTCGCGGCAGGCTGATTGCACGCAGACAGGCTGTTTTTCCCGGTCATTACCGCAAGCCTCACTCCCTGCGCGATGAGGACGCAATGATTTGGAGTGGAGGGATTCGGCGGGTGCGTTGGTGTTCTCTCCGCTCACCCCAAAACGTAGAACGTACCAAGAAAAATCGTGTCATCCGGCCGCCGGGCGGGTAAACTGCGGGCCGGCTTTGAACTGCAAAATCCGGTTTTGGAAACTGTCTTATGGCTCTTGCCTTACAGCAACTCATCAACGGTCTGACGCTTGGCGCGGTGTACGGGCTGATCGCCATCGGTTACACGATGGTTTACGGCATCATCGGCATGATCAACTTCGCGCACGGCGACATCTATATGGTCAGCGCCTTCATCGCGGTCACCGGCTTTACGCTGCTGACAGCGTTCGGCGTGGAATCCGTGGTGCTGGCGCTGTTTGTGGTGCTGGTGGTGACGGTGTTGTTCACCTCGGTGTATGGCTGGGCGGTGGAGCGCGTGGCCTACCGGCCGCTGCGCGGTTCGGCGCGGCTGGTGCCGCTCATCTCGTCGATCGGCATGTCGATTTTCCTGCAAAACATGGTGCAGCTCACGCAAGGCGCGCGCGTCAAGCCGATTCCGCCGATGATTACCGGCGGCGTGGATCTGCTGACTGTCAATGGTTTCACGGCGCGCCTCTCTTATTCGCAGGTGATCATCGTGCTGGTCACGGTGCTGCTGCTGGCGGCCTTTACCTGGCTGATCACGCGCACCTCGTTCGGGCGGCAGCAGCGGGCGTGTGAGCAGGACCGCATGATGACCGCGCTGCTGGGCATCGACGTCGACCGCACCATCTCGCTGACCTTCATGCTTGGCGCGGCGCTGGCCGCCGTGGCGGGCGTCATGGTGACGATGTATTACGGCGTCGTCGATTTCTACATCGGCTTCGTCGCCGGCATCAAGGCCTTCACGGCGGCGGTGCTCGGCGGTATCGGCTCGCTGCCAGGAGCCATGCTCGGCGGGCTGATCATCGGGCTGATCGAAGCCTTCTGGTCCAACTATCTGTCGGCGGAATACAAGGACGTGGCGACTTTCAGCATCCTGATTCTGGTGCTGCTATTTCGTCCTTCCGGCCTGCTGGGCCGGCCTGAAGTGGAGAAGGTCTGATGCCGCGGCTTGTTTCGATCAGTGACGCGTCAGGTTGGACGGAACGCCTTAAGGACGCGGCGGGTGTGGCCCTGATCGCGCTCTTGCTCGGCATTCCGATGATCGGCCTGACCACCGCCGATCAGGGCGGCGCCCTGGAGGTGTTGACGCGCTGGCCTCTGCTGGGCGCTTTCGTTGCCGTCGTGTTCTGCGGCCGGCTGCTGCTGCGTTATCTGCTCGACCTGCTCAAGCGGCGTCGCCAGACGCGCGAGCGGCAGCAGGGTGAGGTGACGGCGGTTACCATGAAACGCGTGTGGCTCGATGGCCGGGTGCTTTCAGCGATCGGCTGGCTGGTGCTCGGCGTGGCGCTTGTCCTGCCTGTCGTTTTTTCCGATAACCGCTACGTTGTCGATATCGCCACGACGGTGCTGATTTACGTGATGCTCGGCTGGGGACTGAACGTGGTGGTCGGTCTGGCCGGCTTGCTGGACATGGGGCACGCCGCCTTTTATGCGGTGGGCGCGTATGCCTATGCCCTGCTGGCGACGCGCTTCGGCTGGGGCTTCTGGGAGGCGCTGCCGGTGGCCGGACTGATCGCCACCGTGTTCGGACTGGCGATTGGCTGGCCGAGCCTGCGCCTGCGCGGCGATTATCTGGCCATCGTTACGCTCGGTTTCGGCGAAATCATCCGCGTGGTGCTGGTCAACTGGACGGATTTTTCGGGCGGGCCGAACGGCATTTCCCAGATTCCGCGTCCCAATTTCTTCGGTCTGCCGTTCTCCCCATCGGGCGACAGGCCGACCTTCGCCTCGTTTTTCGGGCTGGAATTCTCCCCGATGCACCGCATCATCTTCCTGTACTACGTGATTCTGATGCTCTCGCTGTTGACCAACGCGCTCGTCGCGCGCCTGCGCCGGCTGCCCATCGGGCGCGCCTGGGAAGCCATGCGCGAGGACGAAATCGCCTGCAAGGCGCTGGGCATGGACGTGACCAAGATCAAGCTCTCGGCCTTTGCGCTGGGCGCCATGCTCGGCGGCGTCGCCGGCGTCTTTTTCGCCGCGCGGCAAGGTTTCATCTCGCCCGAATCGTTCACCTTCAACGAATCGGCGATCATCCTGGCCATCGTCGTGCTCGGTGGCATGGGCAGCCAGCTCGGCGTCGTGCTGGCCTCGCTGGTGCTGGTGCTGATTCCGGAAATCGGGCGCGATTTTTCCGAATACCGCATGTTGCTGTTCGGCACGGCGATGATTCTGATCATGATCTGGCGACCCGCCGGCATTCTTTCGCATCGCGAACCGACCCTGCGCCATGCCGCGGCGGGAGGCGAACATGCCTGAGCCGCTCCTTTCCGTCGAGCGTCTGACCATGCGTTTCGGCGGCCTGGCCGCCATCGACGACATGTCGCTGGATGTGCCGGCCGGCCTGATTACCGGCGTGATCGGCCCGAACGGCGCGGGCAAGACGACCTTCTTCAACTGCCTGACCGGCTTCTACAAGCCAACGACCGGCAGCGTCCGGCTCAACCACCCGCGGCACGGCGCGCTGCGCCTGGAGTCCCTGCCCAGCCATGAGGTGGCGCGTCTCGCCCAGGTCGTGCGCACTTTCCAGAATATTCGCACCTTCCCGAAAATGACCGTGCTGGAAAACCTCATCGTCGCGCAGCACAACGTCTTGCAGCAGGCCTCGTTCTTTTCGCTGGCCGGCATCCTCGGCCTGCCGTCGTACCGCCGCGCCGAGGCGCGGGCGCTGGAGAAGGCGGTCGGCTGGCTGACGCGCCTTGGCCTCATTGACAAGGCCGACATCCCGGCGGGCGCGCTGCCCTATGGCATGCAGCGGCGGGTGGAAATCGCCCGCGCCCTGTGCGTCGATCCCCTGCTGCTGTGCCTCGACGAGCCAGCGGCCGGACTCAACCCGCGCGAATCGGGCGAGCTTAACGAACTCCTGCGGCGTCTGGTCGAAGAAGAACGCCTGACCCTGCTGCTCATCGAGCATGACATGAGCGTGGTGATGAACGTCTGCGACCATATCTGCGTGCTCAACTACGGCCGCAAAATCGCCGAAGGCACGCCCAGGGAAATCCAGAACGACCCGCAGGTGATTAAAGCCTATCTCGGCGAGGAAGAAGCCGGCGACATGCGGGTAGAGATGAAGGAGGTGATGAAGGCATGACCCCGGAAAAAGCAGTTAACCACGGCGACACGGCGGCACGGCGAAAGTCAAAAGCGAAGCCCTTTTTAACCGCAGAGACACAGAGACACGGAGAAAGTCTTGAAAAACAAAAAAACGATTTCTTGTTTTGGTTTTTCTCTGTGCTTCTGTGTCTCTGTGGTGAATGCTTTTTCTTGTTTTTTCGCTGTGTCCGCCGTGCCGCTGTGGTTGAATCGAGGTTTTTAGCATGATGCTGCAACTGACCGGCGTACATGCGCATTACGGCCACATCCATGCGCTGCGCGGCCTCGACCTGTCGGTGCAGGTGGGCGAGGTGGTGACGCTGATTGGCGCCAACGGCGCAGGCAAATCGACGCTGCTGATGTCCCTGTTCGGCCAGCCGCGCGTCTCGGCCGGGAGCATCGTTTTCGACGGCGAGGACATCACGCGCCTGCCGACGCACGTCATCGCCCGACGCGACATTTCGCTGGTGCCCGAAGGGCGACGCATCTTCCCGCGCATGACGGTCATGGAAAATCTGCTGATGGGCGCGGTGATGGCCGATCCGGATAATCTGGAAGTCGACCTGAAGCGCATGTACGCGCTTTTCCCCATTCTCGAAGAACGCCTCGAACAACGCGCCGGCACGCTTTCCGGCGGCGAACAACAGATGCTGGCCATCGCCCGCGCGCTGATGGCCCGCCCCAAGCTGCTGCTGCTCGACGAGCCCTCGCTCGGCCTCGCGCCCCTCTACATCAAGAAAATTTTCCAGACCCTGCGCGAACTGAACCAGGACCACGGCGTGACAATCCTGCTCGTCGAACAGAACGCCCACCACGCCCTGCGCGTGGCGCACCGCGGTTATGTCCTGCAGCACGGCCAGATCGTCATGACTGGCAGCGGCCGCGATTTGCTGGCCAGCGCGGAAGTACGCGCGGCGTATCTGGAGGGCGGGCAAGGGGAAAAACGTTCGTGAATAACGCTAATGTGAGAGGGTGAGAAAATATGGATTCGTATTACATCAATCTTGATGCCGCGATAGAGCGACGCCTATCGGTTGTGGAGAGTTTCTCCAAATATTCTGACTTGAGTTACTCATTGAACAGAATTCCCGCCGTGGATGTGAATTTTGTTTTATCTCATGCCGTTGAAGGAAAAATACTGCCAACGGAGAAAGCATGTTTTCTAAGCCATAAGAAGGCAATCGAACGGTCTCTCGAAGGAAATCAGAATGTATTGATCCTTGAGGATGACGCTCAATTTGGGCCGAATTCTTTTAATTTTCTAAAAATTCTGGATGACATGCAGGATGATTCAACCGACATCGTTTTTACCGACATATGTGTTGGTGGTAACAATGACATGATTGAACTTTTTTTCCTTAGAAAAAATTTGATACGCGACAGCACATTTCAATTAATTGATTTGAAGGATTTTTTTTGGGCGGGGGCAACGTCCTATCTGATTTTCAATCAAGCAAAAAGAAAAATTCTCAATTTAATCGAAACCTTGCATTCCTACAATCTTCCTTATGATCTACAGTTAAGGCAGTGGATAAATGATGAAAAATTGAACGCGAAATTTATATTTCCTTTTGCAACGACGGTTTCGAAATTATCAGCTTCCTCAAATATCCAGACTACTGGAAATAATCAACAAATTTCTGCAGCTGCTTCTGATGCGTTTAGACGACTCGTGTGGGCCGATTCTGAACGGATATCAGAGAGTCCTATTGACGGGTTATCGAAAATTGAAGAGGATTTTTTTGATGCCCGGACATCAATGTTTACCCGGATTCTTTCTGTATTTCTATACTCGGTTTTTAACGATAATGGTAAATAATGAATCCGCATAGGTTGGGGTGAGCGCAGCGAACCCAAACAAAAAGCCGCTTCAATAAGCACATGAAATATCGACGAACCCGAATTGCCGGAGGCGCCTATTTTTTCACGGTCAATCTGGCCGAGTGTTGGCGTACTTTATTGGTCGATCACGTCACGGAATTGAGGGATGCCGTCCGCGCCGTCAGGAAAAACCATCCATTCGATGCCCTGGCATGGGTGGTTTTGCCTGATCACATGCACGCCATCTGGGAATTGCCGGAGGGTGATAGCGATTGCGCAACCCGGTGGATGCTGATCAAGTCGGGTTTTTCGCGCGGTATTCCGAAGGTGGAATGGGTGAGAGAATCCCGCCGGACGAAAGGTGAAAGAGGTATATGGCAACGACGGTTCTGGGAGCATCTGATTACCGGTGAGGAAGATCTGCAAAGACACATGGATTACGTGTATTTCAATCCGGTCAAGCATGGGTACGCGAAACGGGCTTCGGATTGGCCTTACAGTTCAATACACCGTTATATTCGGCAGGGATGGATAACGGATGATTGGGCGGCGGCGGTAGATGTGAACATTGCGGCAGGGGAAAGGTGATAATGTTGGGGTTCGCAAGCTCAATCCAACCCATGAGTCATCCATTTACAGTGACCATCGACATCGCCGATTATGAGGGCGTACCTGCGGCGGAAATGGCTGTCCCCGATCCGGCGCACAAGGCGGAGGCCAAGGCGTGTCTGTTGGAGACAATAAGGAATGCGTCAAAAGTAGATGAACTTGTCCCTTGGACGCGGGAAGAACTCTATGACCGATAGAGTGTTTTTTGACACGAATATCCTGGTTTACGCTTTTGCATCAAACGATGTTCCGCGGTGTCGCACATTGATTTCAACCCGCATGGCCCGCATAGGTTGGGGTGAGCGAAGCGAACCCCAACATTGGGATAACTCATTGCCTGGTTGCGTTGGGGTTCGCTCCGCTCACCCCAACCTATGTGAATTTGCATGTGGGCTGACACTTTAAATGCCAGCCCCTCATTCCCCGCCCCGCTGGCTGCCCTTCGTCGTTCTTGGCATCGGCCTGCTGGCGATTTCCTTTGGCGCCATCCTGGCGCGCGTGGCGCAGGCCAACGCCTTGCCTTCGCTGGCCATCGCCGCCTTGCGGCTCGGACTGGCGGCTTTGATCGTCACGCCGTTTTCCCTGTGGCAATCGCGCCGCGAGCTGCTGGCGATTACACGGCGGCAGATTCTGCTCACACTGGGCGCAGGCTTTTTTCTGGCGTTGCATTTTGCGACCTGAATCAGTTCGCTGGAATATACCTCGGTGGCGAGCAGTACAGTGCTGGTGACCACCAATCTGCTGTGAATCGGCATCGCATCCTTTGTGCTTTTCGGTGACAAGCCGGGGCAGGTGAAGGTCAGGACCATTGCATACGCAGATGTCGTAACCAGTTGAAATAAAACGTTTACATTCAAGCGGTTATGACGTAGTATTGTAAACCCTAAGCCAATCTGGTTTACTCTCGATTTTTATCGGGAGGCGTCATGACACTGATAGAAGTGTTTTCCAGGGTGG
>BNUC01000093.1 GCA_025997075.1 Betaproteobacteria bacterium
GGCCTTCGGCCACCTTGGCCTCGCACGCTCCGCAAGCGGGGCGAAGGGATTGACCGCAGTGCTCCGCAGGAAATATTGTCCATCATTTCAACAACATTCATCGTAAAACTAACTCCGGTTTGAAACCCCGCCCGTAAGAAAGGTGGGAGCTATACCCCGGCCTGAAGGCCGGGGTTTCGGCGACCGTTTTGGGAGGGGATGCAAACCCCTTCCAAAACACGTTTGACCGACAGGCATGAAGGCCTGTCGCTAATTTCTTGCTGGTTCGGCCCGAAGCAGATCGTTATTGTTTACGTCAGGAACTACAAAATCAGAATTACCCGACCAGCCATCCGTGTTGCCCGAATCTTCGAGATAGTCTGAAAGCGAGAGTGACGGACGACTCTGCTCGTTACGCGCGCTGCCGGGAGCGATGAGAATGTAATTTTTTTCTTCCCCGTCGACATGTATCGGCGTTGAACAACCGGCGCCGTTGTCGTTGATGGCGTAGATCATGACGCGTCCCCAGGCGTTTCGCAGAAACCAGGAAGCAACGTAGGGCTCAAGGACATCTTCCGGCAAGCGGCCAATGCAGGTAGTGCTGTCGCTGGCGCACGGGCTCACCGCCAACTTCACGTCAGCCACGGGAGAGGTGCAGTTATCCCCGTTGGGCGGCGCTGGATTGGGATAATGTCCGTAAGTTTCAGCATATTTTTTCAAGGCAATCTGCGCTTCGTTCAAGGCGCGTTGCTCCAGGGCGGACAGGAGTTCTCGCGCGGTGACGCCGACGACCAGATCGTTTGTAACGATATTGCCATTCGCATCTTTCGCCGGACCCATGATGAACGGCCCGCCCGCATTGGCATTGTTTTTTCCGTTGAAAGCGTCGAGATAGCCGGACGCATTGTTGTTCGGTAAGGCATCCCTGTCCTGCCCCGGTAATGGATGGCCAGGCGCCAGGATAATGGCGGCCAGTTCCTCGCCGATGGGGGTTGATAAGGTGCTTCCATTGGCGGCGTAAAGCAGCAGCGAGCCTTTTGAATCGCTGTTGATTGGCGCCTTGTATAAATTTGGATTGCGGAAATTGTCGCTAACGGCATACCAGAACGTTTCTCCGGAAGCGTCACGCAATCTTTCCATTCCAAGGGATCGCCAGGGCAGGCGTCCTATGGACGTTCCTCCGCCGGTAGAACAACTTCCCGAAGCAAAACCCGAATCAGCGCTGCCAAAAAGATTTCTGTCGGGGCAAGGCAAGGCGCCTGGGCGAGGAAAACTGTCCGTACCGACATCCCCGTGCGCGACAGACCAGGCGATGAGCGCCTGTTTGGCCTGCGCCAGCGTTTCTAGCGTGCTTTGTTGTCTCTGGATTTCCGGATTTTTAGCGGCAAGCGAAGTAATGAGCGTTGTGCTGAAAGCGATGACGACCAGGAGCAGCAACAGAAGGAGTGCGGCGCCGCGATTCCGGGCCGGACATCCGTGGGCGATTTTCCTGGTGACGCTCATCGGGACGGGAGCGCTTTTATGTGAATCCGCCCACCGCCGAGCAGGTCGGATATTTCCCCGGTGTTCCGGTTAAGCGTGTTGCCGACACTGGCGCGAGCGGCAGGACCGGCTTCGGGCTGGACGACGACCATGCCGGGGTTCTTGCGGTTCGGGGTGACCGTGACGCCTTGAACTGTCTCCTGCCCATCCTGCGCAACGCCGTTGATCCACACGGTACGCTTGCCGCTGCTGCGCGTCACCACGCCATCGATGGTCAGCGGCGGGTCGATCGGCGTCGGATCCCCGGAAATTTTCTGTTGCCCGGGTGGGCCGAACTCCCGTTGCCGATCGAGTTCCTGCCGCTGTTCCGGCGTGAAAAACAGGGGGCCAAGTTCCTGGGCGGACACGGAAGATGGAATGATTCCGGGCAGGAGAAGCGCGTACAGCAGCCATACGCAATCCGACCGGAAAAAGAATGACGGATTCATTTCGTGTTTTCCTGGTTTTTGCCGACTTCGCGCAAGGTGATCCAGTCGATCAGGCAATCCGCCTGGAGATGGCCTTGCAGCGCGCTATTCACACTGTCCGCGTTTGTCCGGGGCAGGCGCGAGAGATCGCAGCGTTTGATCTGGATCAGGGCGCGGGCTTGCCGGCGCAGGTCGTCAAGCAGCCGGATCAGGTCTTCCTCGTGCAGCAGGCGTACTTGCAATTTCATGGTGCTGGCATACAGACCGAAGGTTTCTGTCTGAGCGCCATCCAACGTATGCGGCGCGCCATGCAGCGCGCGCTGTGGGGAGAATTCGTAACGAATTTCGAGCAGACGGCGCTGGTCGCGGATCTCCTTGAGCAGTTCGACCCATTCCAGGCGTTGTTCTTCACCGATCACGCCACGCTCCTGAAGACGCTTGAACAGGACGGCTTTCTGCCGGATTTCGTCTTCCTCGCGACGCGCCTGTCTGAGTTTTCCATCGAATTCGTTACGCTCGCCCCGCGCAGCGGCGAAGCTCACCTGCGCCGTCTTGATTCTGTCATGAGAGAACACGATCAGCAGCACGCTGAACACGACCATCAGCACCAGAGGCAGGGTGAGCAAACTATCCCGTAATCTGGCCATGAACAGATCGCGCAGTTCGAACTTCATGGCTCGATCCTTCGGGTAACGCGTAGAGCGAATTCGCGTGGTTTTTCTCCCTCGCTTTCGACATCACTGCCACGCAATGAGGCGCCGGAGGCGATATCAAGAGGCTGCTGGAGTACTTCCACCCGCAGATTCGCGCTGGATCGCAAAGCGTCGACGAAATGGCCGAATACGCCAAGCAACTGGCGGCTCGTGATCCTGGCGTCGAGCCGCAGCGTTCCTTGCACGACGATGCTTTCGCTGTCCTCCGATACTGGGCGGACATCTCCGCTCCACCCACTGGAATCCGTGGTATCCGTGTCGGCATCACTGATCTTCCAGTCGAGGCGATCGATCTCGATGGACGACTCGGTCTGCAAGGCGCGACTGATCTCCCGGTAAAAGGCGCCTGGTGTTGTGCTGCGCCGTTCCTCCGCGAGATAGCGGCCAATGACGCTTTTGAGCGTTTCATTGTCGACCGGGATGCTCGGGAAAGTCTTGACGATGTCGTCATAACCGCGCCGGGCAGATGCCGCTTCGACGCGCATCACTTCGGTATCCAGCGAGATTTGGCGGGCGTCGAACAGAGTGTTTGCGGAGAGCAGCAGACAGACAGTCAAGGCCAGGGCGCCGGCGCCCTGGAGCAGCGAACGGCTTCGCGCGATACGGAAACCATGACGCAGGTCTTCGCCCGCGAACTGGATACCTGTCCGATGGGTGGCCAACAGGTGGAGGAAAAGTGATTCGGCGCAGGTGTCCCGAGGTTTTGTTTTGAGACCGATGCGCCGTGCGCATTCGGTAATGTCGAGAATATTGAAACGGACTACCGGCGTGTCAATACAACTGTTCCGGAGGATCTTGAATGCGTCGGGGTGGGCCAGAACGTGCGCCGTGAGGGTCTGGCCACGGCTGATCAGGCGCTGACCGACCAGATACTGCTGGAGCTTGATCGATTCCGCTGCGAAAGCCTGGGCGATGCTGTCGATGCTATTGTGTTGCAGCGGCGTCAGACGGCTGAAGCGCAGTCCGCCTTTATCGAAAAAACTCTGCCGGATGCTTTGATCCTGGACGGAGAGCAGCAGGCAAGGCTCTGGCGAAACAGACAGTTTCCTGAGTAGCGATGACGCGAGTAGCGGCAGGGAAAAAATTCCGGACAGCATGGCATCCGCAGCACGGATAGCGTCGAGCCACGGCTGAAAAAAAGCGGGGTTGGTGAACGCGGCCAGAAGCAGGTTCTCGTTCTTGCGACGGTCCTTTTCGTGGCCCAGGGAGAGCGCCGCGCAGAGCGGCGTGTTGGAAAATGTCTGCGCGAGCTTGCGCTCGATGACGGTCTGGCGGTCAGCGCCGCGCAGGTAAGGAATGGTCTCGATGCGAAACCCTTCCTCCGCGACGTTGACCAGCAGCGAAAAAATACTCCCTGGATTTTGTGCAAGGTAATACGCGAACTGCCGCCATCCGGTTTGCGTCGATGGGAATGTCGCCTCGCAGACCAGCGCGCCCCCGCGCCAATGACAGGCGGTCATCTGGCAGGCGCTCAGATAAAGCAGGCGTTGGGGTTTCATGGCTAGATATTTATCCGGGATATGAGGTCATAAACCGGTCCTAATACGGATAGCATGATCCATCCGAGCAGACCGCCGAGCAGCAGGGTCAGCATGGGCTCGATGAGTTGCTGCGCCTTGTCGACCGATTCCCGGACATCGCGGTTGTAGAAGTAACTGACGTTGGCGAGCGCCGCGTCCAGCGCGCCGGTGCTTTCCCCCACGCGTAACATGCGAATTACCAGCGGCGGGAAGAAACCGGTACGCAAAAACGCGGAGGTCAGGTTCTGGCCTTCACCGATCAGTTGTTCGATGCGTTCGAGTCCTCGTTGTACGACCAGGTTGCCGGCGATGTTCTGCGTGATGCGTACGGCATCGAGGATCGGAATGCCCGACGAATAGAGCAGGGCGAAGGTATTGGCGAAGCGCGACAGGATGATCTTGCGCAGGATATCGCCGACGAAGGGAAGCCTGAGTTTGAGGCCGTCATAGCGTATGCGCGCCAGCGGATCGGCGTTGATCAGAATATTGATTCCGAGGACCAGGACGATCGGCAGCGCCAGCACCACGGGCCAGTAGGCGACCAGCATATCCGAGACGAAGAACAACACCTGGGTCTGCGGTGGCAAGGTTTCGCCCATGTTCTTTATGAACTGCCTGAGTTGCGGCACCACACGAATCATCAGAAAGAAGGTGGCGGCGAGCACGATAATGCCGACGAAGGCCGGATACAGGGTCAGCCTCTTGGTCTGAGAAGCGAGCTCGTCTTCCCATTTGAGAGAGTCGGTCAGGCTGCGCAATACGTCGGGCAATCGGCCGCTCGTTTCGCCGGCGCGGACCAGACTGACGAATACCTTGTCGAAAACGCGCGGCTGCGCTTCCAGGGCCTGCGATAGTGTTTGTCCGCCCTCGATGCCTTCAATCAGACTGGCGATGACGCCACGGAAACGCGGGGTTTCGAGGCTGTCGCGCAAGTCGGCGAGCCCTTCGAGAATCGACACGCCGGCCCGGGAGAGCTGTTCAAGATGGAAACAGAAATGGATCAACTCGCGTCGCGGGATGTTTTTCAAACCCGGCAGCCTGCGAGTGCTCGCAGGCGCGCCGTCGACCAGGTCGAGTTCCATGTGTCGCAGGCGCGTTTCGAGATCGACCAGATTCAGCGCATCGATGCGACCGGCCACGGCGCGTCCGTCGGAATTGATGGCCCGGTAGTTGAAAAGCGGCATCACTGCTACATCCGGTCGGTCAGGTCGACCACGCGGGCGAGTTCTTCAAGCGAGGTCGATCCATCGAGGACGCGGCGCAGACCGTCGTCCGCCAGCGGCGCGAAGCCGATCCGGGCCGCCGCCTGCCGGATTTCGCGCGCGGTGCCGCGACGGGCGACCAGCTCGTCGAGATCGCCGTTCATGCGCAGAATCTCCATGATCGCCAGACGACCGCGATAGCCCTGAAAATCGCAGCGTTCACAACCGCCAGGGCGGAACAGCACGGGGCGGGGCGCGTCGGCGGGACCCCCAAGCAGGCGCAGCTCGTAATCCTCGGCCGGGTAAGAGGTTTTGCAGTGCGGGCACAGGCGGCGCACCAGGCGCTGCGCGACGACGCCGATGATGTTGCCGGCCATGATGTCCGGCAACACGCCGATGTCAAGCAGGCGCGGCATGGCGCCGATAGCCGAGTTGGTATGCAGCGTCGAATAGACCTGGTGACCGGTCATCGCCGCGCGGAAGGCCATTTCCGCCGTCTCCGCATCACGGATTTCTCCGACCAGAATGACATCCGGATCCTGCCGCATCATCGAGCGGATGCCATTGGCGAAATCGAGCTTGACCGACTCGGCCACGGAAGTCTGCCGGACGAGCGCCATCGGATATTCGACCGGATCTTCGAGGGTCATGATGTTCAGTCCCTCGGAATTGATGTGTTTGAGGATCGAGTAAAGCGTCGTCGTCTTGCCGCTACCGGTCGGTCCGGTGAACAGGATAATGCCTTCCGGGCGGGCGATCATCAGCTTGAGCAGGGTGAGCTGCTGTTCGGCCAGACCCAATCCTTCCAATGGCGCCAGGCCTTTCTGCCGGTCGAGGATGCGCAACACGATATTTTCGCCGTGAAGGGTCGGTTGCGTGGACACCCGGAAATCGATTTGTCGTCCGCGAATGTTGAGTGTGATGCGCCCGTCCTGCGGCGCGCGGGTCTCGGCAATGTTCATGCCGCTCATGACCTTGATGCGCACGGCCATGGCCGGCCAGTAGGATTGGTGCAGCGAACGGATGTGCCGCAGCCTGCCGTCGATGCGGTAGCGGATACGCAAAAAACCGTTTTCCGGTTCGAAATGGATGTCCGACGCCTCGCGTTTGACGGCGTCGGTAAGGATGGAATCGATCAGGCGGACGACGGGTTGGCTGTATTCGGATGTCGATTGCATGCCGTGGAAATCGATTTCGCCGGTCTCGATTTCATTCAGGATCCCGTCGATCGACAGTTCGTAGCCGTAAGCCTGGTCGATGGCCCGGTCGATTTCGGTTTCGCCGGCCAGCAGGGGCGCAATCTCGATAGTGTCCTGAGAGAGTCTGCGAACACGGTCGAGAGCGACGATATCGTTGACGTCGGACATCGCGACGACCAGGCGTTGGTGTTCTTTGTCATAGTCGAGGGGCAGCAAATGGTGATGTTTGGCAAGTTCGCGGGGGACCAGCACCAGCGCCGACGGGTCGATAATGGCCTTCGAGACGTCGATGCTCTGTGTGCCGAGACTTTCCGACAACGCGTCGCGCAAGGTCGCCTCGGTGATGAAACCGAGGGAGACGAGCAGTCTGCCAATAGGCGGATTGGGCAGATTAGGCAGATTCGACTTCGTCTGCTCAAGCAGGACGATGCGCAGTTGATCCTCGCTGAGGATGCCCTTGGCGATCAAGACCTGTCCGAGCTGTTGTGGTTGCAGGGTGTTCATCCGTTCATCCAGGCGTGTTCGCGAACACGCGATTTCGTCAGGGTTGCAGTTCCAGAAGCCGGACTTCGACTTGATTTCGGTTGAAGGCGACCGTCCGGGTGTCGCCGGCCTTGAGCGCCATCCGGTAATACTGGGCGGCCAGCTTGTTCTGGCGCAAATGATCCAGGCTGACCGCAAGATTGAAAATGATGTCCGGGTTATCGGATTCGCCCGCGTAGGCCTGAAAATACGTCTGCTGGGCTTCGCTCCAGCGCTGCTGGCGGGCGTACAGATTGCCCAGGGCAAAGAGCAGCGACGGGGAGTCGGGTTGGCGGACGAGCGCTGTTTTAAGAAGGCTTTCGGCATTTTCGTGCGGAACACCCGTGTTAAGCACGCCTGCGCGCGCCGTGGAATCGCCGGGGTCCGCTTCGAGCGCGCGCAGATAATAGTCATGCGCTTTGTCGACCTGCCCTTGCCGCGCGGCGAGGGTCGCCAGTCCGAGCAGGGCGTCGGTGTTCTTTCCATCGGCGCGCAAAACCTGTTCGTAATCGCGTTGCGCCTCCTCGTCCCGACCGGACTGCAATGCCTCGTAAGCGTGTTCGAGCGCGGTATTTGTCTGCAAGGAAGCGCGCGTCTCGCGGAACACGGTGTCGGTTTGCTCCTGGCGCGGCTCACTGGCTACCGGGGCGGAATTTCCCGACACGCGTTCCGGAGGCAAAGGCGCGACGGGCGCGCGCGCCGACATCACGGATTTCCCGGTCGATGGCGCAGGCGCGGCTTGGGGCGCCAGACGGACTGTAGTGTTTTCTTCGGCCAGCGGAGGAGAAACGACGGAAGTGGAAACGGTGGGATCGGAAGTGGGCGGGACGGAAACCGGCATGACCGTGGCCGAAGGTGTTGGATGTGTCGGAGGCGTTGCTGGTATCGCTATGGGACGACCGGCTCCCGGCGGCTGGAGTGTCTGCAACTGCCACCAGAAATAAGCTCCCACGCCCAGGATGGACAGGATTCCCATACCGACGATCAGCCAAAGGGCGCTGCCGGTTTCGGGTTGCCGTTGGGCGGCGAAGGCCTTGCTCGCGGCATTGTGTCCGATGAAATGTTCTGTTGTGCCGCTTTTGGCAAGGGATGGACCTTTCATCGGCGGCCTGTTTGATGCGACAGTCAGTTCAGCGTCGAGGACGTCGGGATGCCGTGAAAGATCGGGTAAAGGCGAACCGATAGGCTCCGCCAGGGGCGCTTCCTCCAATGCCTCCACGGTCAAGGCCGTGGCCGGGGCTGTTGTCGAATTACCGGCAAATACGGCAGCGGACGCGTTATTACCGTCGGCCTGGCGCCTGGCTTTATCCGCTTTCTTGAGAGTTTCCATCAGCAGGCTCATCTGAGCGGCTCTGATGGCAGATCGGGACCCGTGAAGGGCTGATAAACCTTGTCCGTGGTGAAGAAATCCTTGCCCGGAAGCATGTTTGACAGATGGCTGAAATCACCGTTGATCGAGGCGTCCCGGATAACCGTCGGGCGCAGGATAATGACCAGTTCGCTCTTGCGCGATACGTCGTTACGCGTAGTGAATATTTCCCCGATCAGGGGAATATTGCCGATGACAGGAAAATATCCGCTCTTGTTTTCCAGGCGGTCTTCCATCAATCCGCCGAGCACGGCAATGTCGCCGCTGCGGACGCGCATCATCGATTCGATCTCGCGCGTGCGAATCTGGGGGACTTCATTGATCACGGTAAGCGCCGGATTGGGGTCGCGCTTCAAGGCGGAGATGCTGGATATGGACGGGCGGACGTTGAGCGTAATGACATCGTCGTCGCCGATCTGGGCCGTCAGATTCATGAAAAAGCCGATCGACACCGATTGCGGCGTCGTGGTCGTGGTCGTTACCGCGTTGGTATTGGTGTTTCCCGCGGCGATGTCCTGCTTGACATTGAAATAAACGAAATCCTCCGAGACTTTCAGGGTCGCCGTCTGGTTGTTCAATACCGTCAGTTTCGGGCTGGAAAGCACTTTCGTCGTGCCGAATCCACGCAGCATATCGACGATCACATCGAGTCCGCGGGAAACATTGGTGTAGGTCAGGCTGAACGGCGCGACGGTCGATCCGGCGCTTTGAGTGTTCGTCGCGGACGCCAGGGAAAAACCGGTTCGGGTGACGATCTTCGACCAGTCGATTCCCTGCTGGTAGCTGTCGGACAAGTCGACCTCGATGACCGTCGCTTCGATCATCACCTGGCGGCGGGCGATTTTCATGACCTGGTTGATGAATTCCCGCACTTTTTCATGCTGGCGCGAGGTCGCGCGCACGGCAATCACGCCGGTTTCCCGATTGACGATGACCGAGGCGGCCTCGCGGAAAGTATTCTGTTTCACGACGGTCGAATCCTTGTCCCGGTTGATCGCCAGCCGTTGCCCCCCCGCCGAGGCTTGTCCGTCAAAGTGATTCGCCAGACCGTAGACGGAGTTGCCGGAATAGTTGGAATAATTGGAAGAGGATGTGCCCGCGCCGATCTCGTTTTGCGCCCTGCTTTGCTCGATGACCGTCTCACTGTGACCCGGCGGGAAAATCTTGTCGGTTTCGAGCAGCAGATCCTTCAGATTTTTCTCCAGCGATTCCCAGAAACTGTTCTTCGATGTGTTTTCGATCTGGATGCGCGAAACGTTGCTGCCATCGGCCCGTCCCTGGCTCGCGCTCAGGGCGCTGGTCGATATCTGCATGTTCGTCGATACCATGCCGGTCACTTCGCGGGCCAGGTTGACGTAATCGACGCGGTAGTGTTCCAGGTAGGGCGAATCGGGCATGACGACGAGATTCGGCCCGTCGAGTTCGAAACGCATGTCGATCTGCCTGGCGATACGGCTGAGCAACTGCGGCAAGGTCTGGTCGATGGCGTTCAGCGTCACGCTGCCGGAAATGCCGGGATGGATATCGACGTTCAGCCTGGCGTCGCGGGCCAGCGCGAACAGCAGATCCTGCGCATCGATGTTGTTGACCACGACACTATAGATCTCGGTCTTGCCGCCAGCCCTTGGACGCGGCAACGGAAGCACCTGCTGGACCGGCGCAGGGATAGAGGGGATGGACGGAGCCGATGGAATGGATTCACCTGCTTTGGCCGCTGTATTTTCGGCATGCAAGTGTCCTGTAGACGGACCGTCGCTCAGAGTCATGGGCGCGCATCCCGTCACGAGGAACACAGTCAGTGTCGCGACGGCAAATCTTGCCATGATGAGTGTTGTCCGATGGAATTCCAGATCATCATATCACGTAGATTTCCAAGTGATTGATTTATATTGATGATTCTTGGAATTCGGAAATTTGTAAAGGCATCCGCCCACCAGCGCCTTCGGCTTGTCCAAGGCCCCTGCACTCTTAGGGCATCCTCCCACGCGGGGGGAAGATTGACAGCCGTGTTCCGCAGGAAGCGTCGTCCAACGTCCGTTGCGGCAGGAGACTGTCAATCACAGCTTGTCACATAGGCGCGTTTACCGTCACACAATCCGGGAGAATAAGCTACAGACTCGCCTTTTCATCGTTGCTACGATCCTTCCCTCCGATGAGAACCATCTTCATCTGACGGAATCTTGATCAACCACTCGTTAAAGGAATCATCATGGAAGTCGGCCAATTTATCCTTGACCATTTGAACGCGTTTCAACTTGTTTTTGTGCTTCTGGCCTTGGCAGGCGCCCTTGGACTGATCAGTCTCTACAACGTCCTCGTCGTGCTCGGAAAAATCGTTCTGGAGAAATACCGCAACGTCGCCAAAGCGAACGCCAAGCAGGGCGATGCTCCGCTGGCTCTTGAAAACCGTTAAGTCTGATCAACCCCTCTCATTAAAGGAATCACAATGGAAATCAGCCAATTTGTATTCAAACATGCGATAGAACTTCATCTTCTTGTCGTGCTTTTGAGCGTCGCGGGCTGCGTTGCACTGGTCAAGCTCTACAATGGCCTTGTCGCGTTTGGAAGCGTCGTTCTGGAAAAATACCACGCCGCCAAAGCAAACGCCGAGCACGGCGACGCTACGCTGGCCCTTGAAAACCGCTAAACCTGGTCAATCATGATGAGCTGGCTTCCGACCAGAAAATAGCAGTTTGCCAACGATCGATTCAGGCAGACATTCTGGTCGGAATTTACAAATTCAGATCAATTCGATCTTCAGTTCCCCCACGCCATCAATACCGCATTCGAGTGAATCCCCTCGCGCCACGGTTGATACGCCAGCTGGCGTGCCGGTAAAGATCAGATCCCCCGCGGCAAGCGTGACATACGTGGATAGATTGGCGATGATTTCGGCAACGTTCCAGGTCATCTGCGCGATATCCCCGTCCTGCCGGGTCGTTCCATTGACTTTCAGCCAGATACGCCCGTTGGCGGGATGCTTGGCTTGTGCGACAGGAAGCAAGGCGCTGATCGGCCCGCTCTGATCGAAACCTTTGGCCATTTCCCACGGACGCCCCTTTTCCTTGGCCTGGGCTTGCAGGTCGCGTCGCGTCAGATCGATGCCCACCGCATAGCCGAACACGCAAGCCAGCGCCTGTTCCACCGGGATATCCGCACCGCCGTCGAGCAGGGCCACCACCAGTTCGACCTCGTGTTGCAGGTTGGCGGTATGCGGCGGATAGGCGATTCGGCCGCCGCCAGGCGCCAGCGCGTCGGCCGGTTTGGCAAAAAAGAAGGGCGGCTGCCGCCCGTCATGGCCCATTTCGATGGCATGCGAAGCGTAATTCTGCCCGACGCAGTAAACACGGCGCACGGGGAAAACGGCATCGTTGCCGACAACGGGAAGAACGACCGGGGCGGTCTGAGGAATTACGAAGTTCATGATGACTCCTGACAATAAAAAAATTAAACCGGGTTATCGATATCGACGAATTCACAGGCGAGACCGAAGCGCGTCGACAGGTGGCCGGCGAGCGCCTGTACGCCGAGACGTTCCGAAGCGTGGTGACCGGCAGCGAGGTAGGCGACGCCGCTTTCACGCGCCAGGTGCACCGCCTGCTCGGAAATTTCGCCGGACAGAAAAGCGTCGACGCCAAGCGCCGTGGCTTGCTCGAAATAGCCCTGTCCGCCGCCTGAACACCAGGCCAAACGCTTGATCCGGCGGTCCGCGTCGCCGATAACCAGGGGCGCGCGGCGCAATTGACTGGCGACCTGGCGTTCCAATTCGGCGAGCGTTTGCGTATTGGCAAGACGCCCGGTCCAGCCGATATCCTGTTCACCGAAGCGTCCCTCGGCCCGCCAGCCCAGGAGGGCTGCCAGACGGGCGTTGTTGCCGAGTTCGGGATGCGCGTCGAGCGGAAGATGGTAAGCGATGAGGTTGATGTCGTGCCGCAGCAGGGTTTGCATGCGCAGCTTGCGGAAGCCGGTCACCCGGCCGTCCTCGCCTCGCCAGAACCAGCCGTGGTGCACAAGCAAGGTGTCGGCGCCGCGCTCGACGGCGGCATCGATCAGCGCCTGACAGGCGGTCACGCCGGCAAGAATTCGCTGGACCTCGCCTGCGCCTTCCACTTGCAGGCCGTTTGGGCAATAATCCCTGAATTGCGCCGATTCGAGCAATTCGTCAAGATACCGTATCAGTTCTTCGCGTTTCATTCCGTTTTCCGATACCGACAACACCATTCCATTCATGCGCAGACTCTGGCTGATTTTCGCACAAACCGTCACGATTGGTCTTGCCGTATTTTTCGTCGCCAGCGTGCTCAAGCCCGAGTGGACAGGCGTCTTGCTCCGTGGGGACTTTTCTTTTCTCGAAGCGCCTGCGCCAGCGGCGCCGCCACTTGTGGTGGAAACGCCTCGGCCCGGAATGCGGCAAAAAGCGCAGCCCGAATTACAGCCCGAAACCCAGCAAAAAGCGCCCGAAACAAATTCCTTCCGCGATGCGGCTAAAAAAGCCTTGCCGTCCGTCGTACACATTTTCACTTCGCAAAAAATACGTGCGCAACGCCATCCCTTTGCTGACGATCCGCTGTTCCGGCATTTCTTCGGCGACGAGGCCGAGATTAACCGTCCGCGCAAATCGGGGCTGGGGTCCGGCGTTATCGTCAGCGCGGACGGTTATGTTCTGACCAACCACCATGTCGTCGAAGACGCCGACCAGATCGAGATCGCTCTCGACAACGGCAAGACGCTCAAGGCGCAACCCGTCGGCGGCGATCCCGAAACCGATCTGGCGGTGCTCAAGCTGTTGCCGGGCAAGGACGGGACACAGACTTTTCCGGCAATCACCCTTGGGCGGATGGACGATGTCGGCGTCGGCGATATCACGCTGGCCATCGGCAACCCCTTCGGCGTCGGACAGACGGTGACCATGGGCATCGTTTCGGCGCTGGGCCGTTCGCATCTGGGAATCAACACCTTCGAGGACTTCATCCAGACCGATGCGGCAATCAATCCGGGCAATTCGGGCGGCGCGCTGGTCGACGTCCACGGCAAGCTGATCGGGATCAGCACCGCCATCTATTCGAAATCGGGCGGATCGCTGGGAATCGGTTTCGCCGTCCCGATCTCGACCGCCCGCAACGTCATGGAGCAGATCATCCAGAACGGTTCGGTCGTTCGCGGCTGGATCGGCGTCGAAGTTCAGGAAATCACCGAGGATCTCGCCGAATCGTTTGGCCTGCCGAACACGGACGGCGCGTTGATTGCCGGCGTGCAACGCGGCAGTCCGGCAGACAAGGGCGGCGTCAAGCCCGGCGACGTTCTGCTGGCGGTAGCCGACAAGCCGGTCAAAGACCCTCAAACCATGCTGAACCTGATCGCCGCGCTAAAGCCGGAAAATACGGTCGCATTCACTTTTCTACGTAAGGCAAATTCCATCAACCTGTCGATCCGCATCGGCAAGCGGCAAGCTTTACAGCGCAATGGGGAATAGCGCGTTTTCGAGTCAAGGAATCAAGTCATGATCAAGACTGACGCTCTAATTTCCGTGTCGCGCATAGAACCTCGCATCTTGGTTATTCGCGGCCAGAAGGTGATGATTGATGCTGATCTTGCCGAACTCTACGGCGTACCAACCAAAGCCTTGAACCAGGCCGTCAAACGGAACAGTGAACGCTTTCCGTCAGATTTCATGTTCCAGCTTACGATCGAAGAGAAGCTGGAGGTGGTCACAAATTGTGACCACCTCGTCAAACTCAAATTTTCCAAGTCGTTGCCGTTTGCTTTCACGGAACACGGAGCAATTCAGGCGTCCAATGTTCTGGCTTCAGCGCAGGCCGTGGAAATGGGTGTGTACGTGGTGCGCGCTTTCGTGCGTTTACGCGAAGTACTGGCGTCCAACCGCGAACTGGCGTTGCGACTCGACGATCTGGAAGAAAAGACAGAAGCACTTGCTTTTCAACACGACACCTTCGCCCGACTTTGACACCGCTAAGACACACACACCTCTGGAAGCCGCCTAGCGCAAGGCCTCCGGCGAAGTAGCCGAAAGGGGTGTGTATCTAGGCGGGGAACGTGCTCAATCCAGATTCAGGATGGGCTTGGGCGGCTTAATCTTTAATGTTTTCAAT
>BNUC01000094.1 GCA_025997075.1 Betaproteobacteria bacterium
CCCGCCGCGTCCGCCGCGCCGATTATGCTTTCGGGCTGGGGCGAGCGTTCCGACGGCTACCACATCTCCGCGCCCGACCCTTCCGGCGCGGGCGCGAAACTGGCGATCAACGAGGCGCTGAACCGCGCCAATGTTTCCGCCGGCGCCATCGCTTACGTCAATCTGCATGGCACGGCCACCCAGCAAAACGACGCCATGGAAAGCAGGGTCATGGCGGAGATTTTCCCCGGTGTGCCCATGAGTTCCACCAAACCCTTCACCGGGCATACGCTGGGCGCGGCGGGCGCGCTGGAAGCGGCCATTTGCTGGCTGACACTGACGGACAAGGCCGGGCGGCTACCGCCGCAGCTTTGGGATAACGCGCCCGACGCCGCTCTGCCGCCCTTGAATCTGGTCGCGCCGAATACACAAAGCGCGCCGCCGACGCCGCCAGTTTCCCGCGTTCTTTCCACTTCTTTCGCTTTCGGCGGCAGTAACGCGGCGCTGATTCTGGAACGCGAATCTCAATCATGACATCGATGACAACACACTATCTTCCCATCGAAGAATATCTGCCGCATCGCGGGCGGATGCTGCTGCTTGACCGCGTGCTGGAAGCCGAGCCGGGGCGCATGGTCTGTACGGTGACCCTCCGTCCGGAAAGTTCCTTCTGCCGCGAGGGACGCGTCGCCGCCTACGTGGGCATCGAATACATGGCGCAGACCGTCGGCGCTCTGGTCGGCTGGCATGAGCGCGAGAAGGGCGGCGTGGTCAAAACCGGTTTCCTGGTTTCCGTGCGGAAATACACCTGCAAGGTGGAGGCTTTCCCTGTCGGCGCGACGCTCCACATCGAAGCACGGGAAAACTGGCGCGACGAGGAGGGCCTGGGCGTCATGGATTGCCGCATTTATCATCCGGCCGGTGAACTGGCTGCCGAAGCCCGGCTGACCGCTTTTCAGCCCAAAGATTTGCGCGCCTATCTGAATACCCATCTTGAGCCTGAAACGACATGAATTCCGAAATTTCCGAAACACCTTCTCATGGCAAGGTTCGCAGCGTTCTGATCACCGGCGCGTCACAGGGCATCGGCGAAGCCATCGCGCGCCGTGTCGCCGCCGATGGTTTTGTACCTGTTCTGCATTGCCGCCGCCAGCGCGAAAAAGCCGAAGCGCTGGCGGCGGAACTCTCACCCTCGGCGCGTGTATTGCAATTCGATATTGCCGACCGCTCGGAAGCGCAGGAAATCCTGCTCGCCGACATTGAGGCGCATGGCGTCTATTACGGCGTGGTGCTGAACGCGGGTAATCACGCCGACGCGGCGTTTCCCGCCATGAGCGATGCCGAATGGGATTCGGTGCTGTCCGTCAATCTGGACGGTTTTTACAATGTGTTGCGCCCGCTGGTCATGCCGATGGTGCAGACGCGGCAGCCGGGGCGCATCGTGACGATGGCTTCCATCTCGGGGCAAATGGGCAATCGCGGGCAGGTCAATTACAGCGCCGCCAAAGCGGGCATTATCGGCGCGACCAAGGCGCTGGCGATCGAACTTGCCAAGCGCCGCATCACGGTAAATTGCGTTGCCCCCGGTCTGATTGAAACGGCCATGATCAACGCCGAAATGACTGAACACGCCTTGCCCCTGATTCCTGCCGGACGCGCAGGCAAACCGGAAGAAGTCGCCGCTGTCGTCGGCTTTTTGCTCTCCGGCGACGCCGCCTACGTCACGCGGCAGGTCATTGCCGTCAATGGAGGGATGGCATGAGCGGATTTTCCAGACGCCGGGTTGTGGTCACCGGCATGGGCGGCATCAGCCCGCTGGGTTGCGAGTGGCATGAAATCGAGGCTCGCCTGCGCGCTTGCCGGAACGCGGTGTGCTACATGGAAGAATGGAGCGGCGTTCGCGGGTTGAATACACGCCTGGGTGTTCCGGCGGTGGAATTTTTCCTGCCGCCCGAGCGCTATTCCCGCAAAGCCCTGCGCGGCATGGGGCGTGTCGCCATCCTCGCCTGCCGCGCCAGCGAATTGGCGCTTGCCGACGCCGGATTGCTGGAAGAGACGGCGTTGTTAAGTTCCGGGCGGGTTGGTGTTTCCTACGGCTCGTCGGCGGGCACGCAGGACGCCATTGCCGATTTCGGCCGCCTGATCAACACCAACGAGGTCAACGGGCTGAACGCCAACAGCTACATTCGCATGATGGGGCATACCGCGCCCGTCAATATCGCCGTTTTTTTCGGTCTGCAAGGGCGCGTGCACACCACTTCCAGCGCCTGCACCTCGGGGAGTCAGGGCATCGGTTACGCCTATGAAACCATTTTGCATGATCACGCCGACATCATGATTGCGGGCGGCGCGGAAGAATTGGGCGTCAGCTACTCCGCCGTGTTCGATACCCTCTATGCCACCAGCACGAAAAACGATTCGCCGCGCCTGACGCCCCGTCCCTACGACCGCGACCGCGACGGCCTCGTCATCGGCGAGGGCGCGGGAACCCTGATACTGGAAGAATACGAACACGCCAAAGCGCGGGGCGCGAAAATGTACGCGGAAGTTGTTGGTTTCGGCACCAACTGCGACGGCACGCACATCACCCAGCCGCGCGCAGATACGATGGCCACCGCCATGCGTCTGGCGCTGGCCGCGGCCAATCTGCCGCCGGAAGCCATCGCTTACGTGAACGGTCATGGCACCGCCACCGAACTCGGCGACATTGCTGAAAGTCAGGCGATGCATGGCGTCTTCGGCTCCGCCATGCCCATCAGTTCGCTGAAGAGTTACATCGGCCATACCCTGGGTGCGGCGGGCGCGCTGGAAGCCTGGTTCACCATCGCCATGATGCGCGCGAACTGGTTTGCGCCCACCCTGAATCTCGACAACGTAGACCCGCGTTGCGCGGATCTCGCCTATATTCGAGGGGAAGGTCTGGCGCTAGAATGCGAATACGTGATGAGCACCAATTTCGCCTTCGGCGGTATCAACACCGCCCTGATTTTCCGGCGTTTGTCATAAATTTATTCTGAAAGGAAAAACATGCAACGCTTTTTCGTACTTTGCGCCATTTTTCTGACGGTCATGCTTTCCATGCCCGACGCCCACGCTGAAGCAGACGACAATCTCACGGAAAACACAGGCAGGAATGCAGCGTTGTTGCCGTTCAACGACGTGGTCATCGTCGCGGCGGATTCGCTGGACGCCGCGCAAAAGACGCATGACGCCATCGTGAAAGGCGCGCAGGCGCGCAAATGGCAGGTTACCCAGAACACTCCCGCCGCCGTTCGTCTGCATCTTAATGTGCGCAACAAACACTTTGTGACAGTTGACACGAAAATCAAGGGCGGCAACGTGGATATCGTTTATGTCGACAGCAAGAATATGAACTACGAGAAGCTTTCGAGCGGACAGGAAATCATTCACCCGAAGTACAACTCCTGGGTCAAATATCTCCTGAAATCCGCACGCGCGGCGGCGAAAAAGGCGGGCGCGAGCGCCTCAGGTGAGGCTGATTCGCCGGAACCAGGCAATTAATCTGGAACGCGCTCGGGACAGCGGGCGGGTTTGTGACAGGTATCAGATGTCAGGTATCAGGGATCAAAACCGAACGGCAGGTTTTGGGGTTGATCGTGGTTTGAAACCCCTACGCGACGTGATCCCCGTGGATTATCTGTAGGGGCGGGTTTCAAACCCACCCGTTCAACCGCCCACGATTCTCTCCAGCGTCTGCCATCGCCCATGGTGTTCGTCTTCCCCTGTTCTTCCCGCGGTTTCCACTTGTCCGCAGATCACCCGTTCGCAACGTCCCGCCTGTAGCCAGACGCGGGCGAGGGTTCGCATCTGCTGCCAGTGCAATTCAACATCGTCGCTCCAAGGTTGATAAAGGACGTTTGTTAGGCAGGGGAAATTTTGCCGCAAGGGGACGGCGGCGAGGATGGGCTGCGTGGCGAGAAAATCGTAGGGGAAGGGCGCTTCGCGGGCGATGATGATTTCGGTAATGACCTGATGGCTGATGACGCGCGCGCCGATACACGAACCCGCTAACACCAGGGTAGGGCAGGCGGGCTGGTTTGCGAGGCAGGCGGCTACGCCGACGACCATCATTTCGGTCAATCGTCCGGCGCGGCGCAGGGGAAAAGCGGATTGCGCGCGCGCGGCGGCGGCGAGCGCGGCGGTGTCGAAATGCTGATCGAGTACGGAACCCCATTGTAACGATTGTAACGACTGTAACGCGCTCATGTTCCCTCCCTGGAACGTTCGACAATCAGCGCCGCGATGCTGCCGCCGAAACCGATGAGATTGAACAGCAGACGTTTGGGGTGATGATGGCGAAGCTGTCCGGCGGCGGTATCGAGCAAGGCCAGCAGCGCCGTCAGCTCCGCCGGACCGCTGGCTCCGAGGGTGTGACCGATTTGATGCTTGAAAGAAATCTCCGGCGGACGGTGAAGACCGAAAAGACGGTGGAAAGCCGCTTCTTCGGCGGCATCGGCGTCGGGCACGCGGATACGGTGGGGCTTGACGAGATCGATATCCCGCGCGGAGAGGCCGGCTTCGTCCAGCGTCGCGGCGAGATGAGCGGCGATCACCCGGCCATCGGGCGTCGGCGCGGTGACGGAATAGCCGTCGATACCCAGATGACAGGCGGCAATCCGCCAGCCGCCATCGGGTGGGGGACTGGCGGTGAGTAGCAGTCCGGCCAACGCTTCGCCGAGAATCAGGCCGTCGGCGTCTTCTGCCGGCGCGAGCAGTCCGAGAGCGGCAAATCCGGCCAGCGTCGTGTCGTTGGCGAATTCAAAACCGAGGACCAGCGCCGTCTCGATCTGACCCTGGGCCATCAGGAGAAACGCCGCTTCCAGCGCGGCAAACCCCGAAGTGCAACTGGTGGAAAAGGTCCATGGCGAGGTGACGTTGCCCAGCGCGGCGCGGATTTCCTTGTCGAATTCAAGGCGGCCAACTGGCGTGCGGCCCGAGCAACGGGCGATGGTTTCCGCCGCGCCCGCGTCGAACGAGGACGAGCCGATGAAGAGCGGCAGGGCGGCGAACTCGGCAGGGGACATTCCGGCGGACAGTTCGGCGGCAACCAGGCTGGCCGCGCGGAGAGCACGAGTCCTCCAGTCCCGCTCGTCCAGTGGCAGCGCGAACCAGGGATAGCGCGTCCCCAAAAGTTCGCGCCACGAGATATTTTTTTCACCGGCGAGTGTCACGAGTTGCGCTTTGGCCGCGGCGGCGGCGGATAAACCAAGCGCCGAAACGTGACCAATGCGGCGGATGTAGACGGGGCGGCTGTTCACGCCAGCTCGCCTGTTTTGCCTTGCGCCGTAAGCCATGCCGAAAGGTTGGCGACGTTGGCGAGGATGCGCCGGGTTTCCTTGCTGTCGGTGAGCCGCACGCCAAAGCGTTTTTGCAGCGCCATCGACAGTTGCAGGGCATCGAGCGAGTCGAGCGCGAGCCGTGTATCGGAGCCAAACAGGATTTCGTCGTCGGCGATGGAAGCGGGATCGTAGTCCGAATCCTTATCGCAGACCGTGACAATCAGGGTTTTGAGGGCAAGTTTCAGGTCAGTCATTGGGCGCGCGCGCGATGGTCGAGAAAAACCGCCGCGCCAAGCGCGGCAAAGCCGAAGCATACCAGCGCGGCGGCAGCGGGCAGAATATCCGCCACGCCGCCCTGACGCAGCATCACCTGGTGAAAGCCTTCCAGCGCCCAGTTCATCGGCGAGCTTCGCGCCCACACCTGCATCGCTGCGGGCATGACGAAGCGGGGCACCATGATGCCGCCGATGGCGCCCATCAGAATGTTGCCAACGCCGCCCAGGATGGTTGCCTGTTCGCTGCTGCGCGCAAGGCTGGCGATGAACAGCGCCCATCCCACCGCCGCCACGCTGACGGCAAGGCTCACCAGCCACAAGGCGGCAAGCGCCGCCGCGCCGTCCGGCAGGATGAGCGCCTCGCCGCCGCAAAGCGGCACCAGATAGCGTCCGATGCCCACCATGACCACCGCCTGCACCTGATTGACGAGCACATAGGGCAAAAACTTGCCTGCCAGCACGCAGCCAAAGGAAACCTGCTGCGTGCGCAGCCGTTGCAGGGTGCCGTGCTGGCGCTCGCCGATGAAAACCGCCGAAATCGGGATGACCACGAAAAACATCGAAAAAATGAGCCACGCGGGGACATTCTGCTGCACGGCCGAGGGCGCGGAAATCTGCTCTGCGTCATGCCCTACGGCTTCGACTGTCATTTCCGGCGCGGCCTGTTCGACGCTTTCGACCAAACCGGGAATCATGCGGCCCAAACTCTCCAGCGCCTGTTTGAGCCAGAAACGGCTTGCCGCCGCCTCGACCCGCTGACGAAAGCCGCTTTGCATCACTTTCGGCACGGCGGGGTCGACCAGAAGGCGCAAGCCCGGCGTCTGGCGCTGGCCGACGCTCTGCCCGAAACCCAGCGGAATCACCAGCGCAAAAGCAAGTTCTCCGGCTTCCACCCGATGGCGAGCGATCGCCAGATCGGGCAGACCCGCCTGTTTTTCGATGGCATCGAAGGAGGTCAGTTGCGCATCGAACGATCTGGAAAGCGTGCTCTGGTCGAGGTCGAGCACGGCGTAACTCACGATGGCGTCCCGCTGTCCGGAAAGCGTATCCGCCAGCGCCAGCGACATGACCAGAATGAAAATCGCGGGCATGACAAAGAGCGCGGCGAGACCGTGGCGGTCGCGCGCCAGCGTCAGCAATTCCTTCTTCCAGAGGGCAAGGAGGCGAGAGACAAAGAGAATGTTCATGCGGCGTTAAAATAACACAGCCCCGCCGGCCAATGTGCTACCCCATTTTAAAGGAGCAAAAGCCCTTTGACGTAATACGCGGCTTCGCATGAGTTTCGACGGTGAGCCAGGATTGGGGGCTGGATGGCAAGCCAACGGGTCTGAATGGGACACCGGTCGCCGTCACCGGTTTGCCGGGATTTTAAGTATAGTGAGGTATGGACGATGGTATCGAATTCAACGAAGCGGCATTCCGGCACGATGTAAGCGAGGAAGACATACGCTGGGCCGCAATGCATTCGCTCTACGAAGACCTTTTGGAAGGCTGTAGCAACAAATATCTGGTTCTGGGTTACGACGATACAAAGCGGCGGTTGCTTGAAATAATGTACAACCGCATCGATGACGATACGGTCAATGTGTTTCACGCGATGAAATGCACCAAAAAATATCTCCCCCTGGTGGGATTTTAGGAGGCAGGAATGGCGCGTATGACTGAAGAAGAGGCTTGGGCGCTGGACGATGAGGTAACCCGCAATCCGCCCAATGTCGCGGGTAAACCCGGTGGTTTTTTCACTGACCGCCGGGATCGTATGGTAATTCTTGATCAATTCTCCGCGGGATACATTAAATCTGCCGCCGAAGCCGAGCATAAAACCCCGGCGGAGGTCATCGGCGAACTGGTGCGGAAGAAGATCGCCGTTACCTTGTAGCAAGTGTAGGTCGGGAAAGCCGCGAAGCGGCGCATCCCGACGAACGTGGATAAACGGCGCGAATACGCCGCAAAATAATGAACGTAGGGGAGGTCGCGAACCTCCCCTACGGGAGCAGGATGCTCCCTCCACTTTCTAAACCTGCGGGCGGGACGCCTGCGCTCCCAGGGCAGGGTTGATACCTGATACCTGGCATCTGATCCCTGTTAATCCCGCAAGGAATGGCGGGTGAGTTGCATGAACACCTGTTCCAGATTGGGCGCGCCGTATTCCATGCGTTCGACGGCAACGCCGTCGGCGGCAAGTTCGGCAAGCAGCGCGGCGATGGCGTTGGCGTCGGCGGAAAAATCCGGAAAATGAAGGCGGCTGCCTGTAATTTCCATGCCGGGGAAACACGAGCGCCAGCGCGCGGCGAGCGCCTTCGGCAGCAAGGGGACAATTTCCAGCGTCAGCGCCTGAGCCGCGCCGCGCCGCACATCGGCCAGCGTTCCGGCCGTCAGCACCTTGCCATCGTCCATGATGGCAAGCGCGGAGCACACCGCTTCGATTTCTTCCATATAGTGACTGGTGTAGAGCACGGTATGTCCGGCGGCGGCGAAGCGCTGCACCGCTTGCAGGAGAAAGTGGCGCGATTGCGGGTCGACGCCCACGGTCGGCTCGTCGAGCAGCAGCACATCCGGCGCGCCGGTGAGACCAATCGCCAGATTCAGCCGCCGCCGCAGTCCGCCGGAAAGCTCTCCAGCGCGGCGATTCACGACCGTTTCGAGGCAGGCAAAAGCGAGCGCCTCCGCGCAGTGACGCTTGCGCTCTTGCGCGGACAGCCCTTGCACTCCGGCGAAAAAATCGAGATTTTCGGCCACCGTCAGCATGGGATAGAAGGCGTAATCCTGCGGCACCAGCGCGATAGCGGTCGCTTGTCCGGCTCGCCACGCCGCCAGCGGTTTATCGTCGATGCTCATGCTACCGTCTTGAGGCGTGAGCAAGCCCGCCAGCAAGGAAATCAGCGTCGTTTTGCCCGCGCCATTGGGACCCAGCAAGCCGAAAATGCGGCCGCGTTCGATTTCAAGAGAAACGCCGTTGAGCGCGAGAGGCGCTTCGGGGCGGTAACGGTAACGAAGGCCGTCGAGGTGAATCATGAGCGCGCCGCCTTGCCCAGGGCCGTAAAAAATGCCTTTTCCCGCACCGCTTGCGCGCGCAGTAATTCCGCCAATCGCCCCGCGTCGAGCGGGTCGCGGTCACGGATCATTCTTGCGGCGGCGAGGGCGAATTCGCGCCAGTAGTCGCCGATTCCGGTGAGCTCTTCCGCCAGTTCAGCGAACGCGGGGCGATGAGTCAGTTGGGCGGCTTCTTCGAGAAACGCGGCGTACATGAAACGAAAACCGCCGCCGCCGGTGCCGATTTCTTCCTGCATCCGCACCAGATGCCCCATATAGAGTTTGCTGGCTTGCGGGTCGGTAGCGACGGGCAGGCGCTGGAAGGCGCGCGCCACCCACCCGATGCCTTTGACGCCAATGAGCGGCAGCGGCGTGTGCAGCATCACCCGCACGGTTTTTTTGATGGCGGCGGGAAGTACCTGGCCCCAATCCGGTTCGCGCGGCGCGCTCGCCGGGTAGTACAGCAATCCTTTGGGCGCGAGCATGCCACGGGCGAAACGCGCTTTTGTCAGGTCGGCGGGCGCGCAACGCACCGGCTCTTCCATGACCGGGTCGGAGAGCAGATAGTCTCCGCTGGCATCACACCCACATTCACACCCACATTCACGCCCGCATTCACGTCCATAGGCCAGCAGGTTGTGGGCGTTGAAGTGAAAGCGAAAATCTTTCGGCATGAAGGGCAGCCAGAACACCGAGACTTGCAGCCCCACCACTTTACCGGCGTCGAGCAGTTCGTCGAGCCGCCGCGCGCCGTCTTCGGGACGGCGGAAAGTTTCGGCGCGCATTTTGAATCCGAGCGGTTTTTGCAGACCGCGAATGATGGCCCTGGGCGGCATCCGGTAAGACACCAGCGGCAGCGAGTAAATCCGGATGAAGGGCAGGTAGGCGAAGGCGAGCGCCGACGCCAGCCCGAACGCCATCGGCTCGGAGCACGGCAGCCCGTAATGGCGGACGATGGCGCTCATGACGCCGCTTTCGCAATGGGAAGCCTGTTGGTGGATAAAGTTCGTTGTCATTTCAATCAAGCCCATCCGGTTCATCCAGTTGCGCGGGCGTCAGCCCCAGAGCTTTTGCGTAACGCGCGCGCAGCGCCAGCGGCAGCTTGCGAAAAACCTCCGGGCGGAGATGACGGCGCACCCGCCATTGCCACACGCCGCTCGCCTGGGCGAGCAAGGGAATATCCATGCGGGCGCGGTACATGTGGTATTCCAGTGGCGAGCCTTGTCCGGCATACACCCGCTCGCGCGCCGTGGCGGTGAGGGCGTCGAACATTTCCACCGCCTGCCGGGTGACGATTTCTTCGGCTTCCCAGCCGCGCGAAGCGACCAGGCCCAGATGCCCCTCCGCGTCGCGGGCATAGACGCCTTTGCGATGCCCTTCGAGCGTGATATTGCCCTCTTGCGGGACTTCCTCGACATTCATTCAGACCACCGTCAGCAACATGAAACCGCCCGAAAAACGCCCGCTTTCCGGCACGAAGCAGAGCAGACGCTGCCCCGCGGCCAGCCGACCGCCGCGGCGCAAGGCATCGACCATGATGTACATCGACGCCGAACCGGTGTTGCCGCAGCTTTCCAGATTGGTAAACCAGCGCTCAAAGGGGATCGGCAAGCCAGCGCGCGCCAGACCGTCGGCAATCGGCTGCCGGAAGTAGCACGACGACATATGCGGCAAAAACCAGTCGATGTCGTCTGCTTTCAGCCCGCGACGGTGAATGACATCGCGCAGGGGATTTTCCAGCGTCGCTTCGACCACCTGGCTGTCCAGCAGCTTGACATCCTGTTTGATGGCAAAGATGGATTTTTCCGCCCACTCGCGCGGCGAAAATTTTGCCCAGCCGGTCAATGCGCCGTTCGCGTCGCGCTCGCCGCCGGCGTACATGCACGCGGGCAGACGGTGCGCGGCGGAAGCGATGTCTATCCAGTCGATACGCAGATTGAGTTGCCCCGGCCGCGCCCGCGGTTCGACAAGAAAAGCGCCCGCGCCATCGGAAAGCATCCAGCGCAGGAAATCTTTTTCGAACGCAATCCAGGGACGGGTTTTGAGCGCATCGGCCCGGGCTTCGTTTTCGATGGCGAAATGTTCCGCTCTCAATACGCTGGAAGAAAGCTCGGAACCGGTCGCCACGGCGTTCGCCGCTTCCCCCGAGCGCACGGCGAGCCAGGCGTATTTGAGCGCGGTCAGACCCGCGAGGCAGATGCCGGCGGTCGTCACCACTTCGCAAACGGGATGGCCCAATTCACCCAATTCACCATGCACCATGACACCGTGACCGGGCATCAACTGGTCGGGCAAGGAAGTGCCCGCAACGAGGCAGCGCATGTCATCAAGCGCGAATCCGCTTTCGCCGAGCGCGCGGATGGCTTCGGCGGTCAGGCTGGCGTTGGTGTGGGTAGACTGACCCGTATCGGGGTCGATGGCGTAATAGCGGGTCTTGATACCGTTCTGACGCAGTACGACGCGACGCGCCCGCGAGGGCTGACCGCCGATCAGTCCGAGCACGGATTCGATGGCGTCGTTATCGACCGGCTCATTGGGCAACGCAATGGCGGTAAGGGTGATAAACGCTTCGGTCATGAGCAGTCAGGCGGGACAGTCATACGCGCGCTGCCTGCGCCGGAAGGTTGTTCGTAGTGGCTCACCAGCGCCGCGACGCGGCGGGCGAGCAGGGGCGCGGTGAGGCGTTGCAGTATGAGATTGAGCGGCACGATGGTGACAATCAGCAGCACGAGGTAAATCAGAAACAGCGCCAGCGCCGGAATCCGCCGCCATTGTCCGGCGCGGCCACAAGCCCGGATCAGCCCCGACCAAACCTGAAAAGCGCGGCGTCCGGCGCGCTCGGAAAGCACCAGATGAGGCGCGACTTTCACCGCCCGCAGACCGCTCAGCATGGGCTGGCCCGGCTTTTCCCCGTCACGCGACAGCGCCTCCGCCAGCGCGACGCCAAACCGCGCCGCGCCCGCCGTCTGCCGTGCGTCCACACCGGCGGGTGGCAAGCCGAGAAAAGAGTCGCGCCGCCCGGTGAACATCCAGCGCGGCGTGGTGATGAAAGTCGCCAGCGCGTGCGACTCGTCGGTAAAAGCCACATGATCGGTGAGCCGCCCGCCTGCCTCGGCCACCAGTGTTTTGATGGTATCGAAGGCGCTCAGCCACATGTTACGGCAAGCGACCACGCTAACCACCGGACGCCCGCCGAGCAGACGCTTGCCTTCGGCGGATTGCAGAAAAGCCGTCATCGGCTGCGCCGGGGAGAGATACCACACCGACCAGGCGAGAATCACCAGATCAAAATTCGCATCGACCGGCAGCGATTGCAGCGACGGCGACAAGGGCTGATTCGGGCGTGGGTCGAGGCGCACCGATTCCGGGAAGGCGTCGAGAAAAGCAAAAAACGGCCAGGGAAAAGGAAAGTCCGGGGCAGGGCGCAGCGCTTCGCGATGGAGATTGATTCCGGCTTCCGCCAGCGGGCGTGACAAAGCCGCAACGATGTCGTCAAGTTGACCGCTTTGCGAGTAGGAAACGACAAGGACGTTTTTCATGCAGTCTCATAACACGCTGATGTTGAAGAATAATCACCGAGAATGACGTATTTTAACAATTTACGCCGCCCCTGGCCGGAATCCGGGCACATGGCGATCTCGCGCTATCATAAGGTCTGTTTGCGCGACGTGGAGATTCGCATATGGAGGATAAGGTGGAAACTGCCAAAAATTATCGGGAAGCCGCGGAGCGGGGTGATGCGCAAGCTCAGTATCAGCTTGGATTGCTGTATTCCGGGGGGCAGGGTGGGGCGCAAAACCATGCGGAGGCCGTTGCCTGGTTCCGCAAAGCGGCGGAGCAGGGGGCGGCGGCGAGCCAGTATCGGCTTGGCCGGGCTTACGCGAGGGGATTGGGCGTGGAGCGGAATATTGACGAAGCCCTCAAATGGCTTCGCAAGGCGGCCGAGAAAGGAGACTCGGACGCGCAATTCATGCTCGGTGGGATGTACATCAAAGGTCAGGGCGTGACGAAGAATTACGGGACGGCGTACATGTGGATCGCTTTTTCCCTCTCGAAGTCGGACCCGACCTCCCCGGCTTATACAGCGCGCGTGGCCGTTCGTGATGGTTTGAGCCGCCTGATGGCGAGTCCCCAGATCGCCAAGGCACAGCGTCAGGCGAAGAACTGGGAAGATACGCGACAAGCCTTGATGAAACCGGGCGAGGATAAAAACATTTAGCGTGAAACAACATCCGGGAGCGAGGACGCCATCGCCCCTGCCTGTTATCTGCGCGCCAGCCGAACCGGGATGCGCAGCGATCCGAAGGGTTTGCCGAATTTTCCGTAATAGCCGGCGATTTTGGTGCCGCAGTGCGGGCAGCAGCCGTTCGCAGGCAGGTCGTGATGGCGGATCTCGTACCAGTCGCGCACGATCAGCGCGGCGTGGCATCCGGGACAGAAGGTGGTGTCGCCTTCCGTGTCATGCACGTTGCCGGTATAGACATAATGCAGCCCGGCATCCAGGGCGATGTTGCGGGCGAGCGTCAGCGTTGTCGGCGACGTGGGCGACAAATCGTCCATCTTCCAATCCGGGTGGAAGGCGGAAAAATGCAGCGGCACGTCCGGCCCCAGCTCACTTTCCACCCAGCGGGAAAGCGCCTTGATTTCCGCTGGCGAGTCATTCTGCCCCGGGATCAGCAGCGTGGTGATTTCGAGCCAGCAATCCGTCTCGTGATGGACGTAGGCCAGCCTGTCGAGCACCGGCCGCAGATGGCCGCCGCATAAGCGGACGTAGAACGCATCAGTGAATGCCTTGAGGTCGACGTTGGCGGCATTCATCACGGCATAGAATTCGCGGGCGGGCTGCGGATGGATATAACCGGCGGTCACCGCCACGGTCTTGACGCCGCGTTGGCGACAGGCTTCGGCGGTATCGATGGCGTATTCGGCAAAGATCACCGGGTCGTTGTAGGTAAATGCCACGGACTGCGCGCCGTAGGCCAGTGCCGCGCTGGCGATGCCCTCCGGGCTGGCGGCATCCATCAGGCGATCGATGTCCTTCGATCTGGAGATGTCCCAGTTCTGGCAGAACTTGCAGGCGAGGTTGCATCCCGCCGTGCCGAAAGAGAGGATCGATGAACCGGGGTAAAAGTGATTGAGCGGCTTTTTCTCGATCGGATCGATGCAGAAGCCGGATGAGCGGCCGTAGGTCGTCAGGATCATCCGGCCATCGGCGTTCTGCCTTACGAAACAGGCGCCGCGCTGGCCGGCGTGGAGCTTGCAGTCTCGCGGGCAAAGGTCACACTGGATGCGTTCCGGCTTCCCTTCTTCAACGGGCAAGGCATGCCACCAGCGGGCAGAGTGGGCGGATTCGGGCGATTTCATCGTAAAACTAACTCCGGTTTAAAACCCCGCCCGTAAGCGGCGTTTGCTTTCCTTCGCCCGCTTGCGGGAGAGGGTGCCCCGGCAGGGGCGGGTGAGGGGGGTTGGACATGTTCCAGTGTCGTTTCGTGCTGAATTGCCGCCCCCCTCATCCGGCCTTCGGCCACCTTCTCCCCGCAAGCGGGGCGAAGGGATTGACGTTTGGCCGACAGGCCTGAATTTCATCGTAAAACTAACTCCGGTTTGAAATCCCATTCTTCAGGGCGGTGAGGGGCCATACCCCGGCCTAAAGGCTGGGGTTTCGGCGATCGTTTTGGGAGGGGATGCAAACTCATGGAGAAACATGAGCGGCGTTTGCTTTCCCTCGCCCGCTTGCG